>NZ_JBEZUT010000302.1:0-10588 GCF_040636595.1 Kitasatospora sp. NPDC036755 | reverse complement strand
ACCTGGTCGTGCCCGGTCTCCCTGAGGACCTGGAGGAGGCCCTGAGGCTGTGGGACAGCGACGCCCTGCCGGAGCCGGACGACGCCGACTCCTACCGGCGGCGGCTCTACCGGGACCTGTCCACGGTGCGCAGCGAGTTCCAGCGGGCGCTCACCGAGCCGCCGCCGGTCGGCGCCCGGGCGGAGTCGTGGTGGCCGGTGGTGATCGCGGTCGAGCGGATCGTGGACGCCACCACCGCCACCCGGGTGCGGATCGAACACGGCGCTCCGGTGCCCACCCCCGCCGAGGTCGCCGCCGTCGCCGGGGAGCTGGCCGGCCTGGCCGAGGCGCTGCGCACCGGCGAGCCGCTGCCGGCGGCGGAGCCGGACGTGCTGTCGCCGCACTGCGCGCTCGCCCGGCTGCACCACGAGGTGCACGCGGCGCGGGCGGTGGTGGTGGCGCCGTCGCCGTGAGGGCCGGGTCCGCTCACCGGTCCGCCCGGCCTGGGTCGGGTCGGGCCCCTGGTTCCGCCCGGCTCAGTCCTGGATCCGGCGCCAGGGCCGGTCCGCCTCCAGCGCGAAGGCCAGCTCCAGCAGCAGCCGCTCCTGCCCGTGCGCCGCCGACAGGTGCACCCCGATCGGCAGTCCGCCGGACGTGGCGCCGGCCGGCAGTGCGATGCCCGGGCCGCCGGTCACGTTGTTGACCGGGGTGAAGGCGACGTAGCGCATCAGCCGTTCGATCAGCTCGTCGAAGTCCACGTTCGGGCTCAGGTGCCCGATCGGCGGGGCGCTGTGGGCGAGCACCGGGGAGAGGATCACGTCGTGGCCGCGGAAGATCCCCGCGTACACGTCCTCGGCCCGGCGCAGCCGCCGCAGCAGGCCGGGGGTGCGCGGGAACTGCGCCTGGAACCGGCGGCGCAGCCCGGTGGTCAGGCCGTCCAGCTTCCCGGCCCGGAAGCTCGGGTCGATCAGCAGCCGGCCGGTGGCCGCGATGGCCCACGCGATGCAGCCCCAGTAGCCGACGAAGTCCTGGGAGAACTCCTCCCCGAAGGGCAGCGTGGTCGGCTCGACCAGGTGGCCCATCGCCTCCAGCCGGGCGGCGGTCTCCTCGACCACCTGCCGGGTCGGGCCGTCGGTCTCGGCGATCGGCGAGTCCACCACCAGGCCGATCCGCAGCCGCTGCCGGCCCGGCCCCTCGACCAGCCCGAGCGGGGGCAGCGCGGGGTTGGCGCGGTGCCGCTCGGCGGCGGCGAGGAAGGCGGCGGTGTCGCGCACCGAGCGGGTCAGCACGCCGTCGGTGACGAGGTCGATCGGCAGTCCGGCGCTCTGGGCGTTGGCGACCAGCCGGCCCCGGGTGGGCTTGAGTCCGACCAGCCCGCAGCAGGCGGCCGGGATGCGGATCGAGCCGCCGCCGTCGTTGGCGTGGGCGATCGGCACCACCCCGGAGGCGACCAGGGCCGCCGCGCCGCCGGAGGAGGCGCCGGCCGAGTGCGAGGGCTTCCAGGGGTTGCGCACCGGCTGGGCGGTGGCGAACTCGGTGGAGGCGTTGAGGCCGAATTCGGGCAGCCTGGTCTTGCCGATGACGGCCAGCCCGGTGGAGAGGAACTGGTCGGTGAAGCGCGCGTTGCGGCGGGCCGGGCGGGCGCGGAAGGCCTCGCTGCCCATCCCGGTGGGCAGGCCGCGCAGGTCCACGTTGTCCTTGAGGTAGGTCGGTACGCCCCACAGCGGGGCGCCGATGCCCTCCCGGCTGATCCGCGGGCTGTCGTACGAGGCGTGGGCGACGGGCAGCAGTGTGCCGTCCACCCGGGCGGCCCGTTCGACGGCCGCGGCGACCAGCTCCCGGGGGTTGACCGCACCGGCCCGGACCAGCGAGGCGAGCGCCACCGCGTCGTGGGCTCCCAGGGCGTCGTCGGCGAACGCGTGGACCCGCTCGTCGGTCATCCGAACTCCCCACTCCCTGCCGGACGTCGCACCGTCCGGCGATCGCACCCGCCCGGCCGCACCCGCCCGGCCCCGGTCGCGTCCAGCCAACCCTACTGACCGGTAGTCTCGCAAGGCTTCGAGTGTAGGCACGACCGGCGGCCGCCACCAGGCCGGGCTCCGGAGCGCCGGTTCCTGGCGGACCCTCAGGTCGCGGAGGGCGCACGGCCGTTCGGCCCGCGCCCCCGCGTTCACCCCGTCCGCCGGTCCACGATCGTTTCGCCGCACGCCGTCGGGAAAGATCACGTTCGCTGTTCGTCCCGGTCCTCCCGCCCGAACCAAGGTGCCGCCCGTGCCCACCCCGTTCTTCCCCACCACCCGGTTCACCGCGGCCACCGCCCCCGGCGGCCTCCCCCTGCTCGGCCACGCCCCCGCCCTCCTCCGCCGCCCGCACGAGTTCGTCGCCGGCCTGCCCGCCCACGGCGACCTCGTCCGGCTGCGGCTCGGCCCGTTCCCCGCGTACGTGGTCTGCCACCCCGAGCTGGTCCACCGGCTGCTCACCGACGACCGCACCTTCGACAAGGGCGGCCCCCTCCTCGACAAGGCCCGGGAGGTCTTCGGCAACGGCCTCGCCACCTGCCCCGCCGCCGCCCACCGGCGCCAACGGCGCATGCTGCAGCCCGCGTTCCACCGCGACCGGTCGCCGGCGTACACCGCGCTCATGGCCGAGGAGATCGCCGGCGCCACCGCCCACTGGCGCGACGGCGACGTGATCGACGTCCCCGACGCCATGTACCGCCTCTCCACCGCCGTCACCGCCCGCTGCCTGTTCGCCGCCCACGAGCGGGCCGGCTCGCTGCCGGTGCACCGCAGCATGGATGTGGTCGCCCGCGGCGTCGGCCGGTGGGTGATGCTGCCGCTGCCCGGCACCGACCGCCTCCCCACCCCCGCCAACCGCCGCTTCCGCCGGGCCCGGCAGGACCTGCGGGAGATCACCCGGCGGCTGATCGCCGACCACCGCGCCGTCGGCACCGACCGGCACGACCTGCTCTCCACCCTGCTCGCCGCCAGGGACGAGGACGGCCGCGGCCTGTCCGACGCCGAGGTCCACGAGCAGGTGGTCACCTTCCTGCTGACCGGCACCGAGACCACCGGCGCCACCCTCTCCTGGGTCTGGACCCTGCTCGCCGCCAACCCGGCCGTCCGGACGCGCCTGCACGCCGAACTCGACACCGTCCTGGACGGCCGCCCCGCCCGCCACGAGGACCTGCCCGCCCTCCCGCTCACCGCCCGGATCGTCAGCGAGACCCTGCGGCTCTACCCGCCGCCGTGGATCCTCAGCCGCACCGCCACCACCGACACCGAGCTCGGCGGCCACCGCGTCCCGGCCGGCGCCACCCTGCTGTGGAGCCCCTACCTGCTGCACCGCCGGGCCGACCTGTTCCCCCGCCCCGACCGCTTCGACCCCGACCGCTGGCTCACCACCGCCCGTCCCGCCCCCGGCACCTACACGCCCTTCGGCCTCGGCGCCCGGCGCTGCATCGGCGACGCCTTCGCCACCACCGAGGCCGTCCTCGCCATCGCCACCATCGCCGCCCACTGGACCGTCACCCCCACCCCCGGCCGGCCCGTCCGCCCCGTCCGCGGCTCCTCCCTCGCGCCCCGGCCCTTCACCGCGCGGCTGACCCGCCGGGTCCGCTGACCGGGCCGCCACCGGGCTTCGGTACTGTCCCGGCGTGGCCGGCCGCACGGGCGCCGGCCGGAACCGAGCCGCTCGACCGGGACGCCACCACACCATGAACGCTCCGACCCCACGGGAACTCCTGCCCCGGCTGCTCCGCGCCGCCCGGACGTATCCACGCCGTTCCCCGCTGACCTCCGGCTACGTCCTCCTGCTCCTGGCCGGGCACGTCTGGGTGGAGGAGCTGCTCTCCCCGGACCGGGCGGACGCGCTGCGCGACCACATCAGCACCAACCTCGACAACCTGCACGACCACCCGGTCACCGCCCTGTTCGGCAGCGCGCTGCTCTTCGACGGCACCCTCACCGAGATCCTCTCCACCGGCTTCGGCAGCACCCTGATCACCCTGGGCCTCGGCGTCTGCTGCTGCCTCGCCTGGACCGAGCGCCGCTTCGGCAGCCTGCGCGCCGCCGCCGTCTTCCTCGGCGGGCACATCGGCGCCACCCTGGTCACCGCCGCGGTGATCCTGCTCGCCCTGCGCCACGGCTGGTACCCGGAGAGCGTGCGCCAGGCCTCGGACTACGGCATCAGCTACGGCGCCCAGACCGTCCTCGCCCTCGCCACCCTCGCCGTGCCCCGCCGGGCCCGGCTGCCCTGGGCCGCGTTCGTCGTCGCCTGGCCGCTCTCCGGTGACGGCGAATGGCCCGGCCCGCTCCCGGGCTTCACCACCGTCGGCCACCTCCTGGCCGCCGCCCTCGGCTTCGCGCTGGCCGCCGCGGTGGCCGTCGCCACCGCCCGCCGCCGTCGCGCCGAAGCCCCCGACCCGGTGCCGACAGACCGCTGACCGCGCCCGCACGAGCGGAGGCGGCGGAGGCGCCCGCGGCGGGAACGCGGGACGCGAGCCCGTCAGCGGGGCGGGCGGCGGTCCGCGGCGATCGCGGCGAGCAGCCGCTCGATCTCCGCCAGCCGGCGCCGCAGGTCCTCGACGTCGCCGCGGGTGGCGTTCTGCTCGTCCGCCTTGAGCTCGACCAGCAGCTGCCCGTCCGGCTCCAGCCAGGCCCGGGCCACCTCGTCGAGGTCGTCGCCGTTCTGGACCCGGACGGCGTGCTCCAGCTCGGACGGGCGCAGCGCCAGGTCGTGCAGCGCGCCGGGCACCAGCCTGCCGTCCTCCACCACGGTGGTGGCGGTGCCCTCCAGGATGCGGGCGGCCCTCGGGTCACGGGCGAGCCAGCGGGTGACGCCGGCGTTCACCGCGACCAGGGTGACCGCCCCGATCGCGCCGCCGAGCAGGCTGTTGTCGTTGCCGATGACGGCGTTCTGCACCACGTTGGAGAGCAGGAAGACGACCACCATGTCGAAGGTGTTCAGCCCCGCGAGCCCGCGTTTGCCCGCGATCCGGAACAGCACCAGGATCAGCGCGTAGACGGCGATCGTGCGGAGGACCTTCTCGACGATCGGGATCTGGACGGCCACCAGGTCGTGCCACACTGCCCCGCTCCTCCCACCTCGGCTGAAGGGAACGGGGCAGACGCTACGCCACGGTCAGCGCTTCGGCTTGCCGCGCCGGGCCGCCGCGCCCCGGCCGCCGGCCTTCGGCGCCCCGCCCCTGGCGCCCTTCTGCCCCCCGGCCCGCTGGCCGCCCGCCTTCTGCCCGCCGGTCCGCTGGCCGCCGGCCTTCTGCTGCTGCGGCTTGCCCCGGCCGGCCGCCGCCTTCTTCGGCTGCGCCTCGGGCGCCGCCTGCCCGGCGCCGCGCCCGCGCGAGCTGTTGACCGTACGGCCGCGGACGATCCCGATGAACTCCTCCACCAGGTCCGTCGTCCGCTCCTGCGGCCAGGCCAGCGCCACCTGGGACTGCGGCGCCTCCGCCACCGGCCGGTAGGTGAGGTCCCGGCGGTGGTGCAGCCGGGCCAGCGACTGCGGCACCAGGAGCACACCGACGTTCGCCGCGACCAGCTCGATCGCGTCCTCCGTGGTGTCCGGGCGCGCGATGGCGGGGCGCCCCGGCAGGGTCTCGGCGGTGAGGCCGAGGGTGTCGTCGAGCGGGTGGAAGACCACCTCCTCGGCCAGGTCGGCCAGGTCCGCCGGGGTGGCCTCCTCCGCGGCGGCCAGCCAGTGGTCCTTGGGGAAGACCACGACGGTGGTCTCGGTGTAGAGCGGGATCGCGCTCAGCACGTCCTTGTCGACCGGCAGCCGGACCAGCCCGGCGTCCGCGCCGCCCTCGCGCAGCGTGCGCTCGGCCTCGCCGAACGGGGCCGCGAGGAGGTCCAGCGGCACGTCCGGGAGCCGCTCGCCCCAGACCCGGACCCATTTGCCGGGGGTCACGCCCGGGACGTACACGAGCCGGAAGGACGGGTTCACCTGCATGTCTGTCACAGGGCAAGGCTACCGACCGTGACCGGAAGCGCCCGCGCACTCCCTTACCCTTGTCACCATGACATCGCTCAAGCAGAAGACCAGCCAGACCATGAAGCCGGCCACGGCGGCCAAGAAGCTGGGGATCTACCTCGACGCCGCGCCGACCGACTTCCAGGAGGGCGTGGTCTCCCGCGAGGAGCTGAACGCGCTGCAGGCCGAGCCGCCGCAGTGGCTCCAGGACCTGCGCAAGAACGGCCCGCACCCGCGCCCGGTGATCGCCACCCGGCTCGGCATCTCGATCTCCGGCCTGGCCCGCGGCGGGGTGACGGAGGCCCTCACCACCGAGCAGATCGACGCGATCCGGGCCGAGAACCCGCTCTGGCTCCAGCACGAGCGCGCCAACCAGGTGGACGTCCGCAAGGAGACCGCCCGGATCAAGGAGAAGCACGAGAAGGAGGCCGCCGCCAAGGCCGCCAAGGAGGCGAAGGCCGCCCAGGCCGGCTGACCCGCTCCTCCCTCTCCCCCGGCACCGTCGTCGCACCGTCGGCGAACGGTGCCGGAGGGGCGCGGAACTCCCTTCCCATCAGGGCGTATTGACCGGGCCACCGGTCGCTCCGAATAATCGGCCGGGTCGGGTGCGGCAGGACGCCGCGCCGCGGTACACCGCATCGGGGGAGCGACCAGTGATCGAGCAGCCTCAGCACGCCGCAATCGCCGCACTCGCGGACGAGTTCTTCGCCGCCGAGAACGCCCACGACCCGTTCGACGCGACGCTCGGCGGGGTCGAGGGCTACGCCCACCTGGCGCCCGACCCGTCCCGGGAGGCCGCGCACCGCCACCGCGAAACGCTGAGCGGCTTCGCCGAGCGGCTGGCCGCGATCCCGCTCACCGCACTGGCCGGCGAGGACCGGACCACCCACCGGGTGCTCACCCGGCTGATCGACGACGGCATCGGCCGGATCACCCACGGACTGGACGAGTTCAGCGTCTCGGCGACCATCGTCGCCCCGCAGAACGAAGCCTTCAACGCGCTCGCCATGACCTCGGTCGACCAGGAGGGCGCCGACTCCTACCTGGAGCGCCTCGCCGCCCTGCCCGACTACTTCGACGCCGTCCTCGCCCGCACCCTGGACGCCGCGGCCGAGGGCCGCCGCCCGCTGCGCAGCGGGGTCGACGCCGCCGTCGCCCAGCTCGACGCCCACCTGGCCACCGCCCCGGCCGAGGACAGGCTGCTGCGGCCGCTGGCCGGCCGCCCGGAGTTCGAACGCGCCCGGACCATCGTGCGCGACGCCGTCCGCCCGGCCGTGGCCCGCTTCCGCGCCGGGCTGGCCCGGCAGCTGGCCCCGGGCGCCCGGCCGGACGACAAGGCCGGCGTCTGCCACGTGCCGGGCGGTGCCGAGGGCTACACCGACGCCGTCGCCCGCTTCACCCGGCCCGGGCTCACCCCCGAGGAGGTGCACCGGACCGGCCTGGAGGCCCTCGCCGGGCTGCGCGAGGAGTTCGCCGAGCTGGGCGGCAAGGTGCTGGGCACCACCGACCCGGCGGCCGTGCTGACCGCGCTGCGCGAGGACCGCTCGCTGCGCTTCGGCAGCGCGGCCGAGATCGTCGCCCTGGTGGACGCCGCCCTGGACCGGGCCCGCCGCGCCGCCCCGGACTGGTTCCGGCCGTACCCGATCGCCGACTGCGTGACCAGGGAGATCGACCCGATCGAGGCGGAGACCGCACCACTGGCCTACTACCAGCCGCCGGGTCCGGGCGGCCTCCCCGGCACCCACTGGATCAACACCCTGCGCCCGGAGACCCGGTTCACCTACGAGTACGAGGCGATCGCCTTCCACGAGAGCGTGCCCGGCCACCACCTCCAGATCGCCGTCGCGCAGACCCTGGACCACCTGCCGCGGTTCCGGCGCAACCCGAGCGGCCGGCTGACCGCCCACGTCGAGGGCTGGGGCCTGTACACCGAGCGGCTCGCCGACGAGATGGGGCTGTACGGCTCGGAGCTGTCCCGGTTCGGCATGCTCTCCCTGGACGCGCTGCGGGCGGCCCGGCTGGTGGTGGACACCGGGATGCACCACTACGGGTGGTCCCGGCAGCGGGCGATGGCCTTCGTGCGCTCCAACACCGCGACCCCCGAGGCCAACATCCGCAACGAGATCGACCGTTACATCGCCTGGCCCGGCCAGGCCACCGCCTACCTGATCGGCCGCCAGGAGATCGTGCGGCACCGCGAACGGGCCCAGGCGGTGCTCGGCGCCCGCTTCGACGTCCGGGAGTTCCACCACGCGCTGATCGGGCACGGCAGCCTGCCGCTGGGGGTGCTGGAGGAACTGGTGACGGACTGGATCCTGGAGCACTGACCCGCGGCGCGCCCCGGGCCCGGGCGGCCGGACACCGTTCCGCGTCCGGCCACCGTTCCGCCTCCGGCCGACGGGGGGTGCGGCCGCCCGACGGGGGGTGCGGCCGCCCGGGGTCACGGCCGTCAGAACCGGACGGTCCGCAGGACGGAGTCGGTGCCGCTGAGCCCGGCCAGGTGGAGGGTGCGCCCGTCCGCGCCGAGCTGGGCCTGCACGACGGAGTCCAGCCCGAAGCCGGTGACGGTCTCACCGGGAACGGCCGCGCCGGTCGCGGGGTCGTACGACAGCAGCGCGGACCGCGCCGTCCGCGCGCCGGTGAACACGTAGAGCCGGCGGAAGTCCGGGCTCGCACCCAGTAGTTGGGGGCCGCTGTCGGAGGCGCCGAGCGAGAAGCCGGGCCGGAAGGTGTTCGTCTCCGGGTCGAGGGTGTCGAGGGAGACGGCGCCCCACTCGCGGTACCCGCTCGCGTAGACGGTACGGCCGTCGGGGGCGGGCAGGACCGCCTCGGCGGAGCCGAAGTCCGCCACCCGGTCGATGACCTCCGGGACAGCGCCCTCGACGTCCAGGTGGTAGAGGTTGTCCGCGGTGCCGACCCAGGCGTCGGTGCCGCCGGGGCCGAGCACCACCCGGTCGACGGTGTAGCCGGTGAGGGTCACGCTGCCGGTGAAGGCCCGCCCGGCGGGGTCGTAGGCGAGCACCCGGCCGGCCCGGCTGCCCAGGCGCACGCCCCAGGGGCCGTACTGGGACAGGTAGACCCGGGTGCCGTCCGGGCTGACGGTGACGGCGTTCAGCGCACCCTTGCTCATCGCCCCGGGGCGGGGCTGGTCGGGCGTGGCCACCCGGGCGAGCAGCCGGCCGGTGGCGGCGTCGAAGGTCAGCAGGTCCCAGCCGTGGGTCAGGTAGACCCGGCTGCCGTCCGGGCTGACCGTCGGACGGCCGACCGTGTCGAAGGACGAGACGGTGAGCAGGTCGGTGCTCGCCCCGGTCCGCAGGTCCAGGGCGCGCACCACGCGGGCCCCGTGGCCCGGGTCGATGTCGTAACTCGCCACCACGAACGCGCGGGTGCCGTCCGGAGTCACGGCGAACGACTCGCCCCTGGCACCCAGCGCGACGGTGTCCGAGGCCGGTCCGGCCGGCACCACGCCCTGCCGGACCGTCGCCGCCGGGCCGGCCGGCCCGGCTGCCGCCGCCTCCGTCCCGGCCACCAGCAGCGCCCCCGCCGCCACCACCGCTCCAAGCCAACGCGCCTTCCGCACAAGCCCGTTCATGCTTCCCCTCCCGCCGGTCTGATCGCGGCCCCGCCGCGTCCGCGTCAGGCTACGACACGGCCACCGAGCCCCGGAACGGTTCGGCCGGACTCGGACCCGCTCCGTCCGAACACAGCTCCTTCACGCCGTCGACAGAACCGGAACCGGCCACGGCGGCGGCCGGATCCGGCCGCGTCGCGGAAACGGTTCCGCGCGCCCGGCAAAGGCTTCACCCGCCCGGACATGGCGTCATCCCCCGAGCCCCACCGGCACGGTAGTGTCCGCACGCGCGGCCCCGGCACGCCCGCTGACCGCCGCCCGCCCACCCCTCGGAGGACCCCGTGCCGACTTCCGTCCGCCGCACCCTGGCCATAGCCGCCGCCGTCCTGGTCGCCGCCGCGGCCGCCGGCTGCTCCCCCGGTGCCGACCACGCCGCCAAGGGGTCCGCGCACGGATCCGCCCCCGGCAACGCGGCGGCCGCCCCGCCCGCCGCCGCGATCCCCACCGGCCCCGGCCCGAAGAGCGGCTACGACGTCCAGCCGCAACCCGCGCCGGGCAGCTGCCACTACCGCTACACCGCGGACAAGCAGCCGCTGCCCGACCCGGCCTGCACCCCGGGCGCGATCAGCCCGGCGGTCACCCAGGACAACCTCAAGGACACCATCTGCAAGCCGGGCGGCTACACCTCCACCATCCGGCCCCCGGCGAACATCACCGGCAAGGAGAAGGCCGAGAACGCCAGGTCCTACGGCTACACCGGCCCGATGGGCGACGCCGAGTACGACCACCTGATCAGCCTCCAGCTCGGCGGCGACCCCAACGACCCGCGCAACCTGTGGGTCGAGCCGCCCTCCCCCGGCCACGTCCCGGGCAAGGGCCCGAACAACCCCAAGGACTCGGTGGAGACCCACCTGCACACCGCGCTCTGCAAGGGCCAGGTCACCCTCGCGGCCGTCCACACCGCCGTCGACGGGCGCATGCGCGTGTCGAGTCCGACGGGCGGCCCGACCCTGCTTCACGTGGAGATCCCATGCCACTTCGGGTGATCGTCGC
>NZ_JBEZUT010000301.1:10410-10616 GCF_040636595.1 Kitasatospora sp. NPDC036755 | reverse complement strand
CGACCACCCACCCGAAGCACGCGGCAGTACACCGGCCCCGGCCCGGCAGGCGGCGGAGCCGCACCGACTAACGGCGGCCCACCAGCGGCCGGAGCGCGGAACTGTTACCAACCGTCATCAGCCCACCCCTCGTCAGCCCCGGCGGACCGACACCGCGGTCACCCACGACCACCACGACGGCGGGCGCGAGACCGACCCCCCAGCCG
>NZ_JBEZUT010000301.1:0-10312 GCF_040636595.1 Kitasatospora sp. NPDC036755 | reverse complement strand
CGAGCCCGAACGCGGACGGCGGAACGCCGGAGAGGCCCGCCGGCTGCGCGCCGCACGGGCCCCTCCTCGGCCACCCTCACCCCTCGTCAGCCCCGGCGGACCGACACCGCGGTCACCCACGACCACCACGACGGCGGGCGCGAGACCGACCCCCCAGCCGAGCCCGAACGCGGACGGCGGAACGCCGGAGAGGCCCGCCGGCTGCGCGCCGCACGGGCCCCTCCTCGGCCACCCTCACCCCTCGTCAGCCCCGGGATCGGGTCCGTCCGCCTCCTCCGGAGGCTCCGGCATGTCCCACTCGGTCTCGTCCACCCCCGCCGACGGCCCGGCCGCGACGGCCGCGCCCGGGTGGAACGCCCGGGCCACCCGGAGGGCGCCCGGTTCCACCCGGGGCTCCGGCAGTTCCACCACGACCTCGACCACCCCGGCTCCGCCCGAGCCTGACTCGTCGGAGTCGGCCTCGACGGCGGCCAGCAGCTCACCGTCCGGCGCCTCGTCGCCGAGTTGTTCCACGTCCGCCCGACCCTGTTCCACGAACGGCTCGTCACACAGCCCGCACAGCACCGGGCCGTCCTGGAGGTTCTTCGGCGTCAGCTGGAGCCGCCTCGGCGGCGTGCACCCGCAGTCCGCCGCGACGCGCTTGCCCGCGGTCCGTTCCTCGGGCCGTTTCTTCGCCCGGGGGTTGGGCTCCTCCTGGCCCTGGCCCCCGCCGCCGTCCAGGTACGGCAGGGAGGCCCGGTCGATCTCCCGGATCGCGGCTGCGAAGTGCCCCCGGGCCGGACCGCCCATGGGCGCCCGCGCGAACCCGATCACCGGCTCGGCCTTCGCCGGCGGCTCCAGGCCGATCTCTCGCGCGATGGCGGCCCACCGCCGGTTATGCCACCGGCCGCCCTGTGAGCTGCACGTCTTCACCCCCCGGGCGGCCCCGATCCCGTGGGCGGCCTCCTTCAGCAGAGCCTCCATCACCGCCTCGCCGCCGATCTGCAGCAGCTCGCCGGCCACGAACACCTCCGGCAGGCGCCGCTCCCCCGGGCTCTCCCCCTCCAGCGGCAGAGCCGCCCACCGGTCCGGCCGGTGCTGACTGCGTTTCAGCGGCGCCGGCTGCCCGTCCTTCCCCTTCCTGTTCGGCTGCCCCGACCCGGTGATGATCACCGCCCGTGGAACCTCGGAGTTCGCCGCCCGGATCGCAGCCCACGCCTGTTCCAGGGCGGAGATGATCCGCGCGCCCTCGTACCCTCGCCTGTCCTTCGCCATGACACATTCCTAGCGTGCACACACTATGTTTGGGGTCTTTCTGGAACTCGCGTCGCAGTGTTCCAGGACCCGGATTCCACGGGTGGCCTAGCTGTTCCACACGGTGGAACAGCTAGGCTCGCCCCGCCCGTCCGGGGCGGACTGTTACCGGGAGAGAGGGGACGTCATGCCGGTGAGAGGCGGATGCGGGAACTGCGGTCACCCGCTCGACCCTCACAGCGGAGGTCGCTGCGGGAACTGCGGCGCGACGAACCCCCGCTGACGGAGGGCGGGCCCCGGCGGCCCGCCCTCCCCTGTGCTGGTCAGTACCCGGCCTGGACCAGGGCCGCGGCCGCGTTCTCACTGGCCACCTGCGTGTCGAACTCGTCGTCTTCGCCCAACTGCTCCCACAGCGACGCCAGCGCGGGCTCGATCACCTCGCTGTACGCCTGGGTGCGGTCGGCGTCCCGGCCGGACTCCACCACGTCCTTGTCCAGGTCCCGGTGGGTCAGGGAGACGTGGAACTGCGCCGCGACCAGCGCGGCCTGCAGCATCTCCGCCGTGGCCGCGGCCCTGTGACGTCCGCCGGCGCACCCCACCGCGACGCGGAACGGGTGGGTCTCGGCGCCGGGGCCCATGGCGTACGACTGCGCCATGGTGACGGCTGCGGCCACGACCTGGAGGATCCCGGGGGTGGCGGCGACGGCGTCGCGCACGTCCTGGTCGCGGGCGGTCAGGTACCGCAGCGCCGGGTTCACGTGCGGGTCGCGGAAGTGCTTGCGCAGGTCCAGGGTGAACTCGGCCTCCGGGACGGCGCCGTGCAGGTACCCGAAGCTGGTGATCTCGACGTTCATGGTGTTCCCCTCCTCGCCCCGCGCGGGGGCTGGTTGATGGTGTCGGTCCCGCCCGGGTGGGCGGCTACCACAGTCCGATCTGCAGGGCGCCGCCCGGCTGGCCCGCGATGACGGCCCGCTCGATGGCGGCTTCGACGTCGGCGCCGGCCTCCAGCGCGGCCTTGATGGCGTCGCGGATCGCGCGGGCCCGGCCGGCCGGGCCGCGCTCGTCGGTGAGGGTGTGGCCGATCTGGCGGCTACGGGCGGCGTACTCGCCCGCGTTCTGCGCCCGGGTGCCGGCCAGCCAGTGCGCCGGGTTCTGGCAGCTCGGGGAGTCGCACTTGTGCCGGACGACGTCGGCGGCCAGCAGCTGCTCGACGCCGTGCACGATCGCGAACCCCAGTGCGTGCGCGGTGACGATCTGGCTGGTCCGGTCGGTACGGCTGCCCGCCCTCAATTTGCCGTGCCCGCTGTCGGAGATGGCTCCGAGCCAGTACCAGCACTGGTCTTCGCCGCGACGGTAGGTCTTCTCCTCGTGCCGCTGCCGGGTCTTCGGGTCGGCCAGCAGCTCGGCCCACGGCACCGGGGCCGTCGGCGGCCTGGTCCTGGCCATGGGCTACCCCTGACCCCAGTACTCCGCGCACCCGGTGCACGCGGGCTCCCCGTTGCCGAGCTCGCCGTGGTGGGCACAGTGCCAGTCCGGCCCGTCGTACTGCTCTTCGCGGACCTCCTCGACCAGCGCCACGGACTGCAGCCCGTGCCGGGCCACCGCGGCATCGATCGCGGAGCGCACCTCCCCCCAGGAGTACCGCGCCCCCACCGCCGTACACACGTCGATGACGTACAGGGGTTCGGACCACCCGTACAGGTGCCGCTTCAGTACCTCGGCCTCGGCCGCCGCGGCAAGGTGCCGGAGTTCGAGCGGTCCGCGTTCCACCTGCTCCGGGGTGCCGGGCTGGTCGGCACGGGCAAGTCCGGTGCCTCGGCAGTGCGCGCATTGCCCGGACTGGTCCGGGTGGGCGTTGCGGAACTGCTGCTGTTCCACGGTCAGCAGCGCGGTGATCGCGGCCGCGTTGGCCACCGGCACCTCGACGTCGGCCTGGGCTCCGCCGAGCCCCCCGCCGATCGTGAGGATCACCACCTGGTGGTCGGGGCCCATCGGGTACTCGTCCACCATCTCCTGGACGGCCTGGGCGAGCGCGGCCGCGGCCTCCTGTTCCTGCTTCACTTCGTCTCCTCGGTGTCAGTGATCTGGTTGGCCAGGAGGAAGGCGCCGGCGCGGGCCAGAGCCTCCTCGCGGGTGTCATACGTCTCGTCGGCTTCCTCGTGGCGGCGGTTCGCGGCGGTCCCGATCCACCACCAGCCGCTCTCGTCGGGGTGGTAGCTCACGCGAACCTCACCGCCGGCCATCAGCAGCTCGGTCGCTTCCGGCACCGGGACCATGACCCGGGTGACGCCGGGCCAGCGGCTGCGGGCTGACTGCCGGGTGATCCCCCACGCCTCGCCGAGCTGGACGTAGGTCGCCCCCTGGCTCCCCGCGCGGCCCGCCACCTCGACGGCGAGCGCGTCGGCCGCGGGGCCGACCTCCCGCAGCATCCGCAGCACCGACAGCGTGTAGTCCTGGGTCAGCCTCAGCGCTTCCCGGGTCGGAGCCTTGGTCCCGTCCGGCTGCTGCGCCAACCGGGCGGAGATCCTCCCCGCGTGGTTCCACGCGAGCGAGTAGATCTCCCCCCGCAGCTGTTCCAGCTGTTCCGCGCCGGGTTCCACGTAGGCCGGGCTGACGGGCCGCCAGAAGCCCTCTTCGTTGTCCATGTGTCAAGTGTAGCTGTCGCAGACAGTTTTGGCTGTCAGATTTGTGAAACTGTCTGCGACAGTTCCATCTGTCAGGGTTCGACGCGCTCGCAGCTCGGAACGTCTTCCCACCGCCCGTTCCGCTTGCGGATGGCGGCTCCCGCCCGGGGCAGGCCGCTGCCCCCACACCGGGTGCAGGAGGCGTCCGCGCCGGGGTCGAGCGCCCAGCTGTCCCCGCAGGTGTTGCACCGAGCGCGGTCGGCGCTGTCGTCGGTGTTCGGGATCGGCTCGCCGTACTCCTCGACGTCGGTCGAGCCGCACCGGGGGCAGGTGATGGTGTACCGGCGGTGCCCGGCGTAGAGCGGGGGCCGGGCGCGGTCGCACACCAGACAGGTCTGGTCGGTGAGGGCGTTGACGGTCTCGCACGCCACGCACCGCCAGTTCACCCCGTCGGCGTGGCCCGGCTTCAGCTCGGCCGGCTGCTGGCCGACGACGCTGGACCACGGGTCGCCGGGGTCCTCCGCCTCGTCGTCCTTGCGCAGGGCGTCGGCCTTGGCCTGGACGGCCTGCCTGGTCATCCCCGCGGCCCGGCCGAGCTCGGCATAGTTGGAGTGGGCCACGTCCTCCCACGCCAGGATCTGGTTCAACCGGGCGTTGACGGCAATCTGGGCCAGCTTCGCCAGCTTCTTCGCCTCGACCCGGTGCGGCCCCAGCACGGTCTCCAGCTCGCGGACCAGCTGGGCCCGCAGCCGGGCCCGCTGGGCGCGCATTGCCTGGTGGACGTCGACCAGCAGCACGCCCTCCTCCGTGGCGGCCCGCTGCTCCCGCTCGGCCAGATGGACCAGATCGTGGGGCTGGTCGTCGGCGGAGACCAGGGAGGACCGGCCGCTGAGCGCGTACCAGCGTTCCAGCTCCATCGGGGTGCGCCCGGAGGCCATCTCCCGCCGGTAGCCGTACAACCAGGCCCGGGTCCCGACGACCAGCAGCGGCCGGTTCTCGCCGAGCTGCAGGGCCATGGCCTCGGCGATCAGCTCACGGTCCGGGTCCCGGCCGAAAACGCGGGTCAGCTCGGGGGCCTGCTCGTCCAGCTGGGCGCCGGTCCAGTCCGCCCACTTCTTCTCGACCAGGTCGGGCACGGCGGCGACGGCCTGGGCCATCGACACGACCATCGGCGCGGGCCTCGTCGGGTCGTCGGGGTCGCGCTGCACCCGCCGGTGGATCTCGCAGGCAGCGGCCACGGACTCCGGAGACCAGTCGGCCTCGCCTGCGCCGGGCACCTCCACCAGGTTCTCCAGCAGGATCTGCGCGACGCCGGCCAGCTCTTCGGCCAGCGCGTTGCCCTGGTCGGCCGTCAGGTGCGGCAGCTCGCGCACCCCGGAGTCGATCTGCCAGTAGATCCGGGAGGGGACCAGGCCGGGGCTGTACCAGATCCACGCGTCCGCCCCGCCGTGGGAACCGCGGGCCTCCCAAGGCACCCGCCAGTCGTCGCAGTGGAACCGCAGCGTGCCCTCCTCCAGGTCAAGCACCAGCGCCTGGTACTGCCCCGCACCCAGCCCGGCGGGCTGCGGCCCGACGGCCTTGCCGTTGCTCTTGTCGTACGCCTCCAGCCACCGCTCGATCGCCTCCAGGTTCGGGGGCTGGGGCACCTCCGCCTCGGTCGCCGGGACGACACGGACACTCCTCGCGTGCGGCACCGTCAGGCGCCCGCTCTGGGTCATCATGACAACTAGATTGACACTGAATCATCTTCATGACAAGTAACTTGTCAAGGCTGGGTGAAAGTGGCGTCTGGGACTCCAGTACGGGGGCTGACCTGGCCGGATTCCGGATGGCCTGCTGGCGGAGGGGCCCGGCGACCGGGTATCTGTAAGGGCGTCAGCACGGCCGTGGGAGGTACATGTGTGGCGGCGGACGCCGACTCCGGGCAGCAAACGGGCCTGGCGGTGGCGCCTGCGCGAGATGGAACGGGAACGCCTGCGCCGGGCCGGGCAGGCTCCGCCGACCCTTCGGCAGATGCTTCCTGTCCTCGTCGCCCTGGTGCTCGCGGTGGTGCTCGGGGTCTGCTGGCTGACTTGGTCGGCCCAGTTGCTCGGGGTCGTCGGCCTGGTCCTCGGCGCTGGCCTCTACCTCTGGCTGCTCGTCTACCTCGTGCGCCTTCGTGGTGCGGCCGTCCGCCGGCGGAGGGGCCGTTACACCTCGGCGGAGGCGGCCGCGTTGACCGACGACCGGGTGCCGGGGGTGGTGCTGACCCTCCTTCGCCGCGACGGCTGGAAGGTGGCCTCCGTCCCCTACCAGGGCCAGCCCCGGATACTGGGCACCCGTGCGGGCCGCGAGATCGACGTCTGCTTCAGGGCCTCGGATTGGGAAGAGGACACCTTCACCTCCGGTCCGGGCCCGGCGCCCCTGCGGGCGGCCGGGACGGTCGGGTACGGCGGGGTGGTCCGGCTGATCGTCTCTCTCGGCAATTTCAGCCGCGGTGACGTGCTCTGGGCGAGCAGGCAGGGCGGCCTTCACCTGGTGGACGGCGATCTGCTCCGCCGCTGGGCAACAGGCGAGCGGGTCCACCGGCTGCTCGGCATCGTCGGCTGATCGACGGTGCCGTCTGCGGGCGGAGCAAGCAGGGCGGCGTCCGGTGGCTCCGGACCTCGGCCAACGGCCGGGTGCGCGGGCTCGCCCGGCGGCCGTACGCTGGCGCCACACAGTGGCCCCCCGCAGCAGGGAGACAGCCCGATGCCAGCACTGCCAGAGTCCCTGACAACCGGTCAGCGAATCCAGCGCCTGCGGGAGGCCCGGGGCATGTCCCGGGCCGTCCTGGCCGGCCTTCTCGGCCGTTCCCCGGCCTGGTTGAAGTCGGTGGAGAAGGGCAGGCTCCTCCCCCCGCGGCTGCCGCTCCTGGTCAAGATCGCCGAACACCTCAAGGTGCACGACCTGTCCGAGCTGACCGGCTCCCTCAGCCTGCCGGTGGAGCTGTTCTCGGGTCCGGAACACCCGGCGTTGGCAGTGGTGCGGTGCGCCGTCGACTCGGCTTCACTCGCCCCGGCGGCGGGTCGGGCCCCAGACCTTGACCACGTCGCGGCCGCGCTCGCCTCCGGCTGGGCGGCCCGGGACTCCCGGGGCGACCACCGCACCGCGCTCGCCGAGCTCCTGCCCGCCCTGGTCGGCGACGTCGCCGCGGCCGCCGTCCACCCGGAGGTCACCGACCGGCGCCGGGCCCAGGTGTTGTACGCCTCAACCTTGAACCTCGTGCAGATGTACGCGGCGTACCAGGGGGACGGGAACCTGGTGTGGAGGGTGAGTGAGCGGGCGCTGGCGACGGCCCGGGCGGCCGGCGACCCGGCGGCGGTCGCACAGGCGGCCTGGTTCCTGACTCAGGCGCTCCGGGAGTCCGGGCAGTGGGACTCCGCGCAGACGGTCACGGAGGAGACGGTGGCGCTGCTCGACCCGCTGCGGTCGACCTCGCCGGAGCTCGCGGCGGCCTGGGCGGCGATGGCCTGGCACGCGGCCATCACCCACGCCCGGGCGGGGGAGTCCGGCTTGGCCTGGGGCTGGTTCGACCGGGCAGAGACCGTGGCCCGGACCCTGCCGGGCTCCTGGTGGTCGTCGCCGACCTCGGCGTCTCAGTCGGCCATCGCGGTGCACGGGGTGACCGTCGCGGTGGAGCTGCGGCAGACGGGCACGGCCCTGGCCTGGGCCGACCGGCTCGACCCTCGGCAGATCCCCGCCCGACCGCGCCGGGCCCGGCACCTCGTGGAAGTCGCTCGGGCCCTCCAGCTCCGCGGTGAACACCAGCGCACGGCCGAGCTCCTGGCCGATGCAGTCGCGGCCGCACCGGAGACGGCCCGGTGGAACGGTGAGACGCACGCCCTGGTCCGCCAGCTCCTCGACGGCCCGGCGTCCGTCCGGCCGGCGGCCCGACTCCTCGCGGATCAGGTCGGCATCGCGGCCTAGCGTGGCCGACCAGCGGTGCCGCTCGCGGTACGCCTTCGCCCGGCAGGCACCATCGCAGTAGTACCGCCGTCGTGAACTTCCCCACGGCAACGGCCGACGACAAGAACGGCACCTTCGCCGCGGCCTGACCACACCTCCAGCATGCGCCCGTACGGCAGCGCGGGACCTGGTTCGTCGTACCGGAGTAGGGGGCACAGACTGTGCCCCCTACCTCCGCCCGCGCTCCCTACGGTGCGGGAATGGCACTCTCTCCCCTGCACATCATGTCCGGCGCCGACTCCGAGGCGTACAGGCTGGCCATCGTCGCCAGCGAGCGCCTGCGGACCTCTCTCTCCCACCACGGCCTCGACCTCCCCGGTGTCCGGGGCGACCACCCTTCCGGCCTCGGTGAGCCGATGGTGGAACTCGGCCGGTGCTCGGCGGCGGCCGTCCACGCCCTGGCCGAACTCCTCGACCGGCTGCCCCTCGACGGCAGAGAGGCGGGCGCCGTGTGAGCAACATCGGTGGCAACGGCGAACGCGCGGTCCACGCCTTCGAGCGTCACCCCCGCGACGGCGAGCGCGTCCTGGACTCGGCAACCGGGCAGGTCGGCATCATCGACGGGCAGGAAGTTCTCCGTTCGACGTGGACGGACCGGATCGTGGAACGCCGGGTCTGGCTCCTCCCGCCTGGCGGCGGCCACCAGTGGCCAGCCCGCCCCAACCAGCTCTCCCCCGCCCCCGGGACAACCTGACGGCCCGTCACGGACACCGCCCCTGACCTGCACTGTAGGAGGGGCGGTTTCACGTTTTCGACCGGGAATGAGAGGGGTTGGATACGAAATATCGGAAGGGGGGCAAGGGGCCGAAACCCCAGGGGCGGCGGGCCGTTGGACAAGGCATGGCTAAGACGTGGATGGAGGAGATCGGCAGCGGCCGGCACCGGCGACCCAAGGAGCCGCTGCCGGAGTGGAAGCCGGCGCCGATGCCTGAGTGCACGTGCGGGGGGTGCGATCCGGAGGCGTGGTGGCCGCAGTGCCAGCCTCAGCCGGAGTGGCCGGACCCGGTGCTGGCCCGGCAGGAGCTGGAGGCCAAGTGGGCGAGGACGGCGGCGCTCCCGCCGGCCCGACACCGGCGGCCCCGACCGGAGGAACTCGTGCCGGAGGAGACGCCTGTTCCGGAGGGCGCGGTCTCGTCGCAGGAGGTGCCGGAGGGCGTGATCTCGCTCCACGAACGGAGGGTCCGACGCGACAAGGGGCGGGCGCTCAGGAGGCGTTGAAACTCGAAGGGGGCCCGCACCGGGATGGTGCGGGCCCCCCTTGTGTGGGTGCTCAGGGTGCCGTACGGGCCAGCACGGCCTGGGGGTCACCGGGGTCCACCAGCTGCACCAGGTCGGCCGGGCCGGTCCAGCCCTGCAGCAGCCGGGCAGCCGAGACGCTGGCGAGCGCGCTCGCCCCGTGCTCCGGGTCCAGCAGCCGGCGACGGCTTCGGTGCGGTGCGGCGGCCAGCAGCAGCACCCTGCCGCGGGCCTCGCTCTCGTCGGTCATCGCGTCCTCCCCCGTGTCGTTTGTGCTGGTCAACGCCGTACGGCCTGGAACTGTTACCGCCACCGGCGCTCCCAACTCTCGTGCTGGGACCGCTCAACACGGGCCCAGTAGACCTCCAGCGGGCTGGCCTCCTCCGGCAGTTCCAGGAGGGCGCGGAAGTCGGCCTCCGGCTCCCGGTGCCAACGCTGGGGCGGCCGGACGGCGTCCTCATCCACGGCCCTGCGGGCGGTCCGGCGGCGGGTCTCCTCGATGGCGGCCCGGGCCGGGGCCGCACCGGCCCGGTTCCACGCAGGCAGCTGGGCCTGGTGCGCGACTAGGGCGGCGTACCGGCTGTGTTCCTCGTCGGCCCGCCATCCGTCGGCGAGCACAGGCAGGCGGGCCTGGTCCCACTCAACCCGGGTCTTGATGATCCGCCACAGCCGGTGCCCGACCAGGGCGGCCAGTGAGCGGGCCGAACGGCACTGGACCGTGACGGCCTCCACCAGCTCGCTGGCCGTCGCCCGGCGAAGTGCCAGCGCGGTGGGCTCCACCAGGCCCTCCAGCTCACGGGCCGACAGCACCCCGGCCGCCCCCCGCTGGTGCTGCCACCAGCGGCGGCACCGGGCGAGCACCTGCCGCGCGGCGGCCAGTTCATCGGCGCTGGGCTCCCGGCGACGGCGGGACGGCCGCCAGGATTCCTCGACCTCCTGAGCGCCGGTTTCCCCTGGGATGGTGAACGTATCTCCCCACAGGGGAGATAGCGCCTTCGCGGTATAAGGAGACGTCTGACACTCAGTGGGAGAACCGGAGTCTGGTGTGGTGTCAGGGGTGGTACGGGGGGCCGGGAACGGGTCCGCCGGCGGTTCCAGCGAGACCGGGGTGATCGGGGCCTGGGAGAGGTGCCCGAAGTAGGAGTCGGCGTCGTCCGGCTCCGGCAGGGCGTCGCTGTCCCACAGCCTCAGGGCCTCCTCCAGGTCCTCAGGGAGACCGGGCACGACCAGGT
>NZ_JBEZUT010000300.1:0-10625 GCF_040636595.1 Kitasatospora sp. NPDC036755 | reverse complement strand
CCTGGACCATCGCCTCCGCAACCACATAGCACCGGAGGGGCTGTCCCAGCCGAGACAGCCCCTCCAGCAGCAAGATCTTCATCAGACTTCTAGGGCGTGTCTGACAATTGGCGTCGCACGCCCGGCGGGAATTGTCAGACACGCCCTAGGGCGGACCCTGGCCCCCGAGCCTCGGCCCGCGCCCCGTTGGCGCGACGCTGCCTAGGAGGCGCCCCGGCTCGGGGAGTCCACCTGCTCGGACGCGGGCTGGTCGGCCGGCTCGGGCGCCGGGGTGAGTGTGGCCGGGCCGCCGCGGGCCTTGTCGGCGAGGGCGAGCAGGTCCTCGGCGACGGCGCCCTGGGTGACGCCGACCAGGTGGCCGTCCGGGCGGATCAGCAGGACGGTGTGCGGGCCGGCGCCCGGATAGTCCTCGGTGACCAGCACCTCGGCCGGGACGGGCAGGGCGGCGGCGACCTCGGCGAGGCGGGGCATCAGGCCGGCCCCGAGCCAGTGCTCGGAGGACCAGACGGCGGTGCCGGGGGCGACCAGCAGCAGCAGGAACGTGGAGCCGAGCCGGGCGTGCAGGTGGTCGGGGGTGCCGTCGTCGGCGAGCACCGGCAGGTCCGGGACGAGCACGCCGGGCGCGGTGGCGGGCAGCAGTTCGCTGAGCGAGGTGGTGCCGCGCGCGCCGCGCTGCACCGGGACCCGGCCGGGGACGCCGGAGGGCGCGGCCGGGTAGGCGGGCGCGCCGCCGAAGCGGCCGGTGCCGAGCGGCCCGTCGGCGAGCAGCGGGGCGTGCTTGCGGAAGCCGCCGACCAGCAGCGAGCGTCTGGTCTGCTGCCAGCCGCGCAGCGGGCGCAGCAGCGGCATGGACTGGTCGACGGCGCGCAGCCGGGCGCCGACCGCGCCGCGCCGCTCGGCCTCGTAGCCGTCCAGCAGCGAGCCGCCGGGCTGCGGGCCGCCGGAGTGGAGGTGCCAGGCGAGGGCGAGCCGCCAGGCGAGGTTGTCGGCGTCGCGCAGGCCGTCCGTGAGGTTCTGCATGCCGAGCGCGCCGTGCAGGTGGGCGGCGTCGCCGGCGAGGAAGCAGCGGCCGATCCGGAAGCGGGCGGCGAGCCGCTGCTGGGCGGTGTGGTCGGCGGCGGCCAGCAGCTCGAAGCGGGGCAGCTCGCCGCACCAGCCGGTGAGGGTGGAGGTGACGCGGGTGAGCAGGGTGTCGCCGGTGACGATGCCGGGCCAGGTGGCGTGCGGGTCGACCGTCTCGGTGGCGGCGGGGCGGCCGGGGGGCAGCCGCCAGTCGAGCCGCCAGACGCCGTCCGGCAGCGGACGGGCCGAGGCCTCGCGGTCGCCCCGCCACGGGGGCTCGCGGTGCAGCCGGGCGCCGTCGAAGGGCAGGTCGACCCGGACGGTGGCGATGGCGTTGCGGTCGACCGCGGGCCGGCCGGGGAAACGGATCTTCAGGAGCTTGCGGACGGCGGATCTCGCGCCGTCGCAGCCCACCAGGTGGCTGCCGCGCCACCAGGTGGTGGTGCCGTCCTGGGTGCCCATGGTGCGGATGCTGACGCCGCCGCGGTCCTGTTCGAGCTCGACGACCCGGTTGAGCGGGACCAGCTTGATCAGCGGGGTGCCGCTGAGGGCGTCGCGCAGCCCGCGCTGGAGGCGGTGCTGGGGCAGGTGGAAGGTGGGCGAGTCGGTGAGGTCGATCCGCAGCACCTCCTGGCGGCGCCGCCAGACCTCGAAGGAGTCCCAGAGAGCGGAGTCCGAGACGGCCCGCGGGTAGCCGATCCGGGTCAGGAAGGCGGCGGTGTCGGCGCCGAGGACGAGGCTGCGCGGGCCCTCCGGGCAGAGCCCGGAGCCCTCGTCGAGGACGATGGTGGGCACCTCGTGCCGGGCCAGGGCGAGGGCCAGGGCCAGACCGACCGGTCCGGCCCCGACCACGATCACCGGGTCCATGAGGGGACCTCCGGGCACGAACCGGCCGATCGGCCGGCGTCAGTTACCGCTGCCGCATATGCCGCGTGGATGCTCCCGGGAGGTGTCACGAACAGCAATGCAACAGATCACCTGCGTGTCCGTCAAGCAGAAGCCGAAGTGCGCCGGTTCGCGCCGCGACGGCCGCGTGCTTCGATCCAGCGTGCGAGCGCGGTCAACAGGAGGCACATCGCGATGTAGATCGGTCCGATCACGAGCACCACGGGGATGTAGGGGAAGCCCGCGGCGTTGATCGGCTGGCTGGCGATCGCCTTACCGACGAACAGCAGCTCGTGGTAGGTGATGACGAAGCCGAGCGAGGTGTCCTTGAGGGTGACGACCAGCTGGCCGATCATCGAGGGCAGCATCGAGCGGACGGCCTGCGGCACCAGGATCGACGTCATCACCTGGGTCTTGCGCATGCCGAGCCCGTAGGCCGCTTCGCCCTGGCCGCGCGGGACGGCGTTGACGCCGCTGCGGATGATCTCGGCCTGGACCGCCCCGTTGTAGAGGGTCAGGCCGAGCACCAGCGCCCACATCGGCTGCTGGGCGAAGAAGGCGTAGTAGAGCGCGACGATCAGGATCAGCAGCGGCATCGCCCGGAAGAACTGGGTGAAGCCCGTGCAGAACCAGCGGACCGGCCGGTGGTCGGAGAGCTGACCGGCCGCCAGCAGCGCGCCCAGGGTGAGCGAGAACAGCGCGGCCAGCCCGAAGGCCTCCAGGGTGGACAGCAGGCCGTCCACGATCTTCTGCTGGACGTAGGTGTACTGGAAGGCGTCCCAGAGACCGGCGTCGAACTGGCCGTTGTCGTTCAGCGCGCCGAAGACGTACCAGAGGAGGCCGGCGATGCCGAGCACCGAGAGGACGCCGAACGCGCGGTAGCGGGTGCGGGCCTTCGGGCCGGGGGTGTCGTAGAGGACGCTCGCCGAAGCCTGACGGTTGAAGACGCTCATCGGGCCACCGCCAGTCGGGATTCCAGGACGCGGAAGAACGTGGCGACCGCGGCGCTGATCAGCAGGTAGGCGCAGGCCACCCAGAAGAAGATGGAGAAGATCGAGTAGCCGCGCTCGGAGAAGGTCTGCTGGGAGCTGTACAGCTCGGTGACGCTGAACGCGCCGGCGATCGCCGAGTTCCTGGGCAGGGCGATGAACACGCTGCTCATCGGGCCCAGGACGGTGCGGGCGGCCTGCGGCAGGACGACCAGGGTGAGGGTCTGGCCGAAGGACATGCCGAGGCTGCGGGCGGCCTCCGCCTGGCCGAGCGGCACGGTGTTGATGCCGGAGCGGATCACCTCGCAGACGAACGAGGCGGTGTACCCGCCGAGCGCCAGCACCGCGAACACCAGGTGGCTGAAGTGGACGCCCAGCGGCGGCAGTCCGAAGGTGACGGCGAAGAACAGCAGGGTCAGCGGGGTGTTGCGGAAGAGCGTCACCCAGGCGGTGCCGAAGGCGCGCAGGACCGGCACCGGGGAGACCCGGAAGGCCGCCAGCAGGGTGCCCAGCAGCAGGGCGAGCAGAGCGCTGAGCGCGCTCACCTCGATCGTCTGTAGGAAGCCGTCGCGGAACAACGCGAAGTTGTCGTCCTCGAACAGGAACCCCATCCGGCGGCCCTCCTCTCAGTTCATGGTCGGGAAACCGACGTGCGGCGGGTGGATCAGTAGCGGTCGAGGGCCGGGATCTCGGGCGCCGGGGAGCCGGAGGCGCCCAGGGTCGCGTCGTAGGCCTTCTTCCAGTCGCCGTTGTCCTCGTGGGCCTTGAGGGCGTCGCTGATCGCGTCGCGCAGGGCCTTGTCGTCCTTGTTGAGGCCGACGCCGTAGTTCTCCTTGGTGAACGGCTTGCCGACCACCTTGAGCTTGGGGGCGTACTTGGAGGCGTAGCCCTTGAGGATCGCGTCGTCGGTGGTGACCGCGTCGACCTCGCCGGACATCAGCTTCTCGACGCAGGCCGAGTAGGTGTCGAACTGGGTGACCTTCGGGTTGTACTGCTTGATGTTCTGGATCGAGGTCGACCCGGTGGCGGTGCAGACGTTCTTGCCGCCGGTGGTCTCCGCGCCGGTGATCGTGGTGTTGTCGGCCTTCACCAGGAGGTCCTGGCCGGCGATGTAGTACGGGCCGGCGAAGGAGACGCTCTTCTTGCGCTCGTCGTTGATGCTGTAGGTGCCGACGTAGAAGTCGATCTGGCCCTTGGCGATGGCCGGCTCGCGCTGCGAGGAGACCAGGGTCTGCCACTTGATCTGCTGCGGGGTGAAGCCGAGGTCGGCGGCGATCATCTTGGCGATCTCGATGTCGAAGCCGCTGCGGTCGCCGCTGGCGACGTCCTCCCAGCCGAGGTTCGGCTGGTCGGCCTTGGCGCCGATGATCAGCTGGCCGCGCTTCTTGGCCTCGGCGAGCACCGCGGAGTCGATCTTGACGTCGGTCTTGACCGTGTAGCTCGGCAGCGCCGGGGCGCCGGTGCCGCCGCTGCTCGCGGCGGTGGCACCGGGGGTGCCGTCCTTGCCGCAGGCGGCGGTGGCGGTGAGCGCGACGGCACAGAGCGCGACGGCGAGGGTGCGGGACGTCCTCATGAGGGTTCTCCTGGGGCTGGGCCGCGGTGTCGACCGGGCTCTGGCGGCTGGAAGGCGTGCACGGGCGGGGCCGGCCGGCGCCGGTGCCGGAGGCTGCCCCGCTGGTCTCGAAGCGTCAGTGGTGGAGGATCTTCGAGAGGAAGTCCTTGGCGCGGTCGGAGCGCGGTGCGGTGAAGAAGGCGTCCGGGGTGCTCTGCTCGACGATCTTCCCGTCGGCCATGAACAGCACCCGGTTGGCGGCGGAGCGGGCGAAGCCCATCTCGTGGGTGACCACGACCATGGTCATGCCGTCCGCGGCCAGCTGGCGCATGACCTCCAGCACCTCGTTGACCATCTCCGGGTCCAGCGCCGAGGTGGGCTCGTCGAAGAGCATCACCTTGGGCTTCATCGCCAGCGCCCGGGCGATCGCCACGCGCTGCTGCTGTCCGCCGGAGAGCTGGGCCGGGTACTTGTCCGCCTGCGCGCCGACGCCGACCCGCTCCAGCAGTCCCCGGGCGGTCTTCTCGGCCTCCGGGCGGGGCACCTTGCGCACCTTCACCTGGCCGATGACCACGTTCTCCAGCACGGTCTTGTGGGCGAACAGGTTGAAGCTCTGGAACACCATGCCGACCTCGGCGCGCAGCCGGGCCAGCTCCTTGCCCTCGGCGGGCAGCGGCCGGCCGTCGATGGTGATCGTGCCGGAGTCGATCGTCTCCAGCCGGTTGATCGTCCGGCAGAGCGTCGACTTGCCCGAGCCGGAGGGGCCGATCAGCACGACCACCTCGCCCTGGGCGATCCGGAGGTCGATGTCCTGCAGGACGTGCAGCGCCCCGTAGTGCTTGTTGACGTTGCTCAGCACGACCAGTGGGGCGGCTGCGGGGGTGGAGTCCTCGACCGGGCTCTCGGTCATCGCGCCTGCTCCCTCTGTCGTTGAATGGTGCCTGCCCGAGAAGTCCCAACTCCCTTGGCGGGCAACGGTGGTACGAATCCGGGAGCCGCGGCCGGCGGAGCCGCAGCCCCCGGTGGGCCGACCTTAGGAGGCGTGGCCGCGCGCCGTCAGCCCATCTGAGCGGAACTTGAGGATCACGAAACGGCCACACGGCGCCCATGCGCTGTTCGCCCGGGCGCCGACGGGGCATGTCACAGCGGGAATCCGCTCCGGTGCTCCCCGTCCCCCACGAGCCCGGTGCGCGGTCGAACCTGGCGCCGGGCCGCTCACTGGCTCATACTGCGCAGGACCGGGACCGGAACGATCGGCCCGGTGATCACGGGTGATCACGTGGGGGAAGGAGGAGGACAGGATGCGACTGCTGCTCGTCGAGGACGACGAACGCGTGGCCGCCGCGCTGGTCGCGGTGCTGGGCCGGCACGGCTTCCAGGTCCGGCACGCCCGCAGCGGGCACGAGGCACTGGACGCCCTCGTCCCGGACGGCAACGAGCCGTACCGCGTGGTGCTGCTCGACCTCGGGCTGCCCGACCGCGACGGCTTCGAGGTGTGCAGCCGGATCAGGGCCGGCAGCGGCGTGCCGGTGATCATGGTCACCGCCCGCGCCGACGTCCGCTCCCGGATCCACGGCCTCAACCTGGGCGCCGACGACTACGTCACCAAGCCGTACGACATGGGCGAACTGCTCGCCCGCATCCACGCCGTCGCCCGCCGCGGCGCGGCCCCCGCCGCGGCTGCCGTACCCGCACGCGACTCCGTGCCGCAGCAGCGCGGCCCGCTGGAGTCCCGCGGCATCCGGATCGACCGGGAGCGCCGCAGGGTCAGCGTGGACGGTCGCGACGTGCCGCTCACCCGCAAGGAGTTCGACCTGCTCGCGCTGCTCGCCCAGAGCCCGGGCGTGGTCTACCGCCGCGAGCAGATCTTCAGCGAGGTCTGGCGCAGCGGCTGGGAGGGCAACGGGCGCACTCTGGAGGTGCACATCGGCTCGCTGCGCAACAAGCTCGCCCTGCCCGGCCTGGTCGAGGCCGTCCGCGGGGTCGGCTACCGGCTGATCCCCGACATCCCCGCGCCCGCCGCGACCGAACCGGCCCCGCCCGCCCCCGCGGAGCACTGACCGCACGTGCGCACCCGCCTGCTCGGCATCCTGATCGCCCTCATGCTCTGCGTCCTGGCCGCCCTGGGGCTGCCGCTCGCGGCGGCGGTCGCGGCGGCCGAGCAGACCAAGGTGGTCGTCGACCGGCTCGACGACGCCGCCCGCCTCGCCCAGGACCTGCCCACCTCCGGCGCCGCCGACTCGGCACGCAAGGGGGACCCGGAACCCGCCCCGGGGGACCAGAGCCGCGAGCGCGCGATCGACAGCGAGGTGCGCCGCTACCACGACCTCTACGGCGTGCACCTGGGCATCTTCCAGCGCGACGGCGCGGCGATCAGCGCCGCTCCGGACGGCTGGCGGGTGCCCGCCGGCGGCTGGGCCGCCCAGGCCTTCCAGGAGGCGCTCGACGGGCGGCGCAGCCACAACCCGCCGCAGGTCTGGCCGTGGACGCCGGACCGGACGATCACCGTCGCCGCCCCGGTGGTGCGCGACGGCGACGTGGTCGCGGTGGTGCTGAGCGAGTCTCCGACCGAGGCGCTGCGCACCCGGGTGCTGCACCAGTGGCTGGTGATCGGCGCGGGCGAGGCCGCCGCGATGATCGTCGCCGTGCTGCTCGCCGTCCGGCTCACCGAGTGGGTGCTGCGCCCGGTGCGCACCCTGGACCGGGCCACCCACGACATCGCCACCGGTCGGATGGCCGCGAGGGTCGCCCCCGGCGGCGGACCGCCCGAACTCCAGCGGCTGGCCCGCTCGTTCAACGAGATGGCGGACCACGTGGTGCTCGCCATGGACCAGCAGAAGGCCTTCGTCGCGGACGCCTCGCACCAGCTGCGCAACCCGCTGTCGGCACTGCTGCTGCGGGTCGAGGTGCTCGGTCTGGAACTGCCCGAGGGCCACGAGGAGGAGCTCAGCGGCGTACGGGAGGAAGGCGTCCGGCTGGCCCGGGTGCTGGACGACCTGCTCGGGCTGGCCACGGCCGAGCACGCCCGCCCCGAACCGGAGCGCACCGACCTCGCCGAACTCACCCTGGCCCGGGTGGACGCCTGGCGGCCGGCGGCCGAACAGCGCGGGATCGCGCTGCGCTGGGACGGCCCGGCGCTGGCGATCGGGATGGCCGACCCGATCGGCTTCGGCTCGGCCCTGGACGCCGTGGTGGACAACGCGCTCAAGTTCAGCCCGGCCGGCAGCGAGGTGCGGCTGCGGGTCGCGGTGCGCCGGGACGAGGTCGCGGTGACCGTCAGCGACGCCGGGCCCGGCCTCACCGAGGACGAGCTGTCCCGGGCCGGGGACCGGTTCTGGCGCAGCACGCGGCACCAGAACGTGGACGGATCGGGGCTCGGGCTGTCCATCGCCCGCACCCTGCTGGCGGCCGGCGGCGGCTCGCTCGGCTTCGCGCCGGTCAGGCCGACCGGGCTCGCGGTGACGCTCGCGGTGCCGCGGCCGGAGAAGTAGCCGCCGGGACGGCCCCCGGGGCGCCCGCGGGAGGCGTCCCGCGGCCCCTACGGCTTCACCGAGCGGTAGTAGCGCGCCGCGCCGGTGTGCAGCGGGAGCGGGTCGGTGTAGACGGCCGTGCGCAGGTCGACCAGCTGGGCCGCGTGCACCTGGGCGCCGATCTGGTCCCGGCTGTCGATCACCGCGCGGGTCATGCCCTCGATCAGGCCCGGGTCCGCGTCGTCCCGGGTGATCAGCAGGTTGGGCACGGCCACCGTGGCGACGGCGTCCTTGGGTTCGGCGTTCGGGTAGGTGCCCTTGGGCATGGTGGCCGCCCGGTAGGCGTCGCTGCCGCCGCCCTCGGCCTTGTGCAGCGCCTCGGAGAGGTCGCCCAGCGGCACGACCCGGATCGGGAAGTGGTCGGAGAGGTCGGTGAGCGCGCTGGTGGGTAGGCCCCCGGACCAGAAGAAGGCGTCCAGCCGGCCCGCGCGCAGGTCGTCGGCGGCCTCGCCGATGCCCTTCGGCACCGGGACGACGTCGTGCTCCGGGTCCAGCCCGGCCGCGTCCAGCAGCCGCGTGGTCACCAGGTTCACCCCGGACTGCGGCAGCCCGACGCCGACCCGCAGGCCCTTGAGGTCGGCCGTGCGGCGCACCGGGGAGGAGGCCGGGACGATCAGCTGCAGGTAGTCGTCGTACAGCCGGGCTATCGCCCGCAGCCTCCCCTTGCCGGCGCTCTGGTAGTCGGCGACCGCGTCGGCGGTGGCTATCGCGAAGGTGTCCCGGCCGTCGACCACCCGGGCCAGGTTGTCGATCGAGCCCTGGGTGTTGTCCAGCGCCAGCCGGACCCCCGGCATCGCCCGGGAGACGTGGGCCTGGAGCAGCTGCCCGTACCGGTCGTAGACGCCGCGCTGCACCCCGGTGGCGAAGCGGACCTCGCCGCGCGGGTACCCGGGCGAGCGGCCCGCCGACAGCCACCAGCCGCCGAACCCCGCCACCAGCAGGACCAGCACCAGCACCGTCCGCCACAACGGGCTGCGGGCCGTGGTGCGGACGGCGATGCCGAGACGGGACGGGGTGGTGGGGACCATGCAGGGATACTGCCAGGCGCTCCGCCCGAACGGGAGGGGAACGGGTGGTGGAAGCTCGGGGAAAAGCCCTTCGCGGCTGCCCGTACCCTGGTCTGGTGAGCGGTGAGAGCGGATTGAAGAGCTACAAGGTCGTCACGCACGGCTGTCAGATGAACGTCCACGACTCCGAGCGGCTGTCCGGCCTGCTGGAGGACGCGGGGTACGTCAAGGCCGGGCCCGAGGGCGACCCGGACCTGGTGGTGTTCAACACCTGCGCGGTGCGCGAGAACGCCGACAACAAGCTGTACGGCAACCTCGGCCAGCTCGCGCCGGTCAAGACCCGCCACAAGGGCATGCAGATCGCCGTCGGCGGCTGCCTCGCCCAGAAGGACCGCGAGACCATCGTCAAGCGCGCCCCCTGGGTCGACGTGGTCTTCGGCACCCACAACATCGGCCACCTGCCGGCGCTGCTGGAGCGGGCCGCGGTCGAGCGCAAGGCCCAGGTCGAGATCCTGGAGTCGCTGGAGACCTTCCCCTCCACCCTGCCGACCCGCCGTGAATCCGCGTACGCCGCGTGGGTCGCCATCTCGGTCGGCTGCAACAACACCTGCACCTTCTGCATCGTCCCCGCGCTGCGCGGCAAGGAGGAGGACCGCCGCCCCGGCGACGTCCTCGCCGAGATCGAGGCACTGGTGGAGGAGGGCGTCATCGAGGTGACCCTGCTCGGCCAGAACGTCAACGCCTACGGCTCCGACCTGGGCGACCGCGAGGCCTTCTCCAAGCTGCTGCGCTCCGCGGGCCGGATCGAGGGCCTGGAGCGGATCCGCTTCACCTCGCCGCACCCGCGCGACTTCACCGACGACGTGATCGCCGCGATGGCCGAGACCCCGAACGTGATGCACCAGCTGCACATGCCGCTGCAGTCCGGCTCGGACCGCGTCCTCAAGGCGATGCGCCGCTCCTACCGGCAGGAGCGTTTCCTCGGGATCATCCGGAAGGTCCGCGAGGCGATGCCGGACGCGGCCATCTCCACGGACATCATCGTGGGCTTCCCCGGCGAGACCGAGGAGGACTTCGAGGAGACGATGCACGTCGTCCGCGAGGCCCGCTTCACCAACGCCTTCACCTTCCAGTACTCCAAGCGTCCCGGCACCCCCGCCGCGGAGATGGCGGACCAGGTGCCGAAGGAGGTCGTGCAGGCCCGCTACGACCGGCTGATCGCCCTCCAGGAGGAGATCTCCTGGGAGGAGAACAAGAAGCAGGTCGGCCGCACCCTGGAGATCCTGGTCGCCGAGGGCGAGGGCAAGAAGGACGACCGGACCCGGCGGCTCTCCGGGCGCGCCCCCGACAACCGGCTGGTGCACTTCGAGAAGCCGGAGGAGCCGGTGCGCCCCGGCGACACGGTGACCGTCGAGATCACCTACGCCGCCCCGCACCACCTGCTCGCCGAGGGCCCGGCGCTCGCGGTGCGCCGCACCCGGGCCGGTGACGCCTGGGAGAAGCGTCCAGTGGGCGAGTTGGCGGTCCACGGTCTCGCCGAGCTGGTGGTGCTGCCAGAGCGTGTAGTCCGCGTACTGGACCGCCAACGGCTCCCAGTCCG
>NZ_JBEZUT010000299.1:0-10649 GCF_040636595.1 Kitasatospora sp. NPDC036755 | reverse complement strand
GAGCGCCCCGGTCGCCCAGGCCCTCGCCCTCGGTGGTCAGGAGAAGCTGGTCCCCAAGGACGTGGTGGTGGACAAGGACGGCACCCGCCACCTGCCGAACCTGAGCTGCCCGCCCACCGCCGGGTGGCTCCGGGCGGCCGCGATCACCTCGGCGGTGGTCGGGCGGTCCTCGGGCCGCTTGGCGAGGCAGTGCAGCAGCAGCGCGCGCAGGCCGTCCGGGACGGGTCCGAGGTCCGGCTCCTCGTGGACGGTCCGGTAGAGCGTCGCCGGGTCCGGCCCGTCGCCGAAGGGCGGCGCGCCGCCGGCCACGTGGACGGCGAGGGCGCCCAGGGCGTACACGTCGGTGGCGGGGGTCGCGGCCCGGCCCATCGCCTGCTCGGGCGCCATGTACGCGGGCGAGCCGATCCGCAGCCCGGTGCCGGTCAGCGCGGCGGCGTCGGCGGCGCGGGCGATGCCGAAGTCGATCACCCGGGGGCCGTCGGGGGCGATCAGCACGTTGCCGGGCTTGAGGTCCCGGTGGACCACGCCGCTGGCGTGGACGGCCTGGAGGGCCTCGGCGATCCCGGCCACCAGCAGCAGGACGGTCCGTTCCGGGAGCGGTCCGAAGCGCTGCACCACCTGCTGGAGCGAGGGGCCCGGCACGTAGGTGGTGGCCAGCCACGGGGTGGCGGCGTCCACCCCCGCGTCGACCACCTGCGCGGTGAACAGCCCGTGGATGCGTCTGGCGCTGGCCACCTCCTGGGCGAAGCGGGCCCGGAACTCCGGGTCCTCGGCCAGTTCGGGCCGCACCACCTTGAGTGCCACCGGGCGCCCGCCGGGGGTGTAGGAGAGGTAGACCCGGCCCATGCCGCCGGCGCCGAGCCGGGCGGCCAGCAGGTGGCCGCCGACCTCGCGCGGGTCGTCCGGGGCCAGTTCCTGGAAGACCGGCTGGAGGGCGAAGGGGGATCGGTCAGCGGACATGCGGACTGCCTCTCTCGGCGGTCGGGGGGCGGGACGCGCGGGGCCGGACACCCCGGAAGGGCGTGGGGCCGGACACCCCCGGGAACCGGCGCGCGGCGGGCGTGGCTCGGAGAGTTTAGAGGTTTTGTCAGGATCGGCCGAATCCGGCCCCGACGGGTCCGCCCGACGTGCCGCCCGGTGCCCCGCAGGGCGTGCCCTGGGTGTGCCCGAGCTCCGCCTCGATCGCCCCGCGCAGCAGGCCGCGGGCGTGCTCGACCGGCAGGGAGCCGCTGAGCCAGCGCACGCTCAGCCCCTCGACGAGTGCGGTCAGCCGCTCGGCGGCCGCCGCGTGGGCGGGGGCGGTGCCGCCCGGGTCGGCCCGGGCGAGCAGCTCGGCGATGTCGTGCACCCAGGTGTGGGTGGTCCGCGCCAGGTCCGTGCGCAGGTCCGGGTCGAAGACCGCGGTGGCCCTCAACTCGCCCCAGGCGGTGCTGTTCTCCCGCACCTCGACGGTGTCCTGGAGCTCCAGGAGCAGCACCTGTTCGAGGTCGGCGAGGGGGTCCCCGCTCAGGGGTGCCGGGTCCTCGTCGGCGGTGTAGCGGTCGGCGCGGTCGCTGATGAACTCCAGGGTCTGGCGCAGCAGGCCGGCCCGGTCGGTGAAGTGGTAGTAGATCAGCGAGGCGGACACCCCGGCCTCGCCCGCCAGCTCGTTCACCCGCAGCCCGCGTACGCCGCGCCGGGCGATCACCCGGGTCGCGGCCTTGAGTATTTCCGTCCGACGGTCCGACATGGTGGCCCACTCTACCGGCCCACCCGGCTGGTCAGTCCACTTCCTGATGATCGTTTCAGGGATCGGCGGAGGCCTTGAAGGAAAAGCTTGACTGAATTTTCAGTACGGTGCAGGATGCGGGGCACCCCCCACACCCCCGATGCAGAAGAGGCTTCCCGTGACGTACCGCATGCCCGCGGAGTGGACCGAGCACGACGGCTGCCTGATGGCCTGGCCCGTCCGTCCGGACCTCTGGGGCGACACCCTCGCCGAGGTGAAGCACGAGTACGCGGCGGTCGCCCAGGCCGTCGCGGAGTTCGAGCCGGTCACCATGGTGGCGCCGCCCGGCCACGGCGACGAGGCGCGCGCCCACTGCGGCGCGGGCGTCACCGTCGTCGAACTCCCCATCGACGACTCCTGGTTCCGCGACTCCGCGCCGATCTTCGTCCTCGACGCGGACGGCCGCCGGGCCGGCGTGGACTTCCGTTTCAACGCCTGGGGCCGCAAGCACAGCCCCTGGGACGCCGACGACCGGATCAGCGGCCTGCTGCTGGACCACCTCGGCACCCCGGCGATCCGCTCCGAGATGATCCTCGAAGGCGGCGCGATCACCGTCGACGGCGAGGGCACGCTGATCACCACCGAGCAGTGCCTGCTCCACCCCAACCGCAACCCCGGGATGACCCGGGAGGAGATCGAGGCCGAGCTGAAGGCCAGGCTCGGCGTCACCAAGGTGATCTGGCTGCCGTACGGCGGGGCGCTGGACACCGAGACCGACGGCCACGTGGACGGCGTCTGCGCCTTCGTCGCCCCCGGCCGGGTCGTGGTGCAGCTCCCGGCCGACCCGGAGCACCCGGACCACGCGCGGATGCGGGCCAACCGCGCCGTGCTGGAGCACTCCACGGACGCCCAGGGCCGGCCCTTCGAGATCGTCGACCTCCCGCAGGCCGCCTTCGTCGAGGTCGACGGCGGGGAGGTCGAGGTCGGCTACCTCAACTTCTACCTGGCCAACGGCGGGGTGGTGGTGCCGGTCGCCGACCACCCCGAGGACGCCGGGGCGCTGGCGGTGCTCGCCGCCGCCTGCCCGGACCGCAAGGTCGTCGGCGTGCGCGCCCGGGTGATCGCCCACGGCGGCGGCGGCGTCCACTGCATCACCCAGCAGATCCCGGCCGCCACCCCGCCCGCCGCCGCGAACCCGGCCACCCCGCCCGCCGCCGCCCGCGCCTGACGCTCGCCAGCGAACGGAGAACACCCTCATGACTCCCACCGCGCCCGCGAGACGCACCCCCGCCCGACGGCGTCTCGTCCTCACCGCCGCCCTGCTCTCGGCCGCGGCCCTGGTCGCCTCCTGCTCCGGCCCGCCCCGCGGCGACGCCGACCGGCCGCCCGTGCAGCTCTCGGCCGGCACCCCGCCGGCCCGGGGCGAGCTCGACTCCTTCACCTGGGCGAGCTACGCCGAGCCGCCCACCCTCGACTACGTCCAGGCCTTCGACTACCCGCAGAACACCGTGCTGGCCAACGTCTGCGAGAGCCTGATGCGCTGGACGCCCCAGCTCACCCTGGCCCCCGGCCTGGCCGAGAAGGCCTCCAACCCCGACCCGACCACCTGGGTCTACGACCTGCGCCCCGGCGTGCACTTCCACGACGGCACGGTGATGACCGCCGACGACGTCGTGTACAGCCTCGGCCGCCAGACGAACCCGGACAACGCCTCCGCCTGGGCCCAGGTGTTCCAGAACGTCGACTCCGTCACCGGGACGGGCCCGCTCCAGGTCACCGTCAAGCTCAAGCAGCCCGACTCCCAGTTCCCGCAGTACATGGCGACGGCCGCCGGGGTGGTCGCCGCCAAGGCCGGGGTGGAGGCCGCCGGCAAGGACTACGGCACCAGCGGCGGCCTCGACTGCACCGGCCCCTTCGAACTGGGCGCCTGGGCCAAGGGCCAGTCGATCGAGCTCCGGCGCTTCGACGGCTACTGGGGCACCAGGGCCAAGTCCGGGAAGGTCGTCCTCACCTTCCTCACCGACCCGTCCGCCCGCACCAACGCGATGCTCACCGGGGACGTCGACGGCGGCTACCTGATCCCGACCGAGAGTTACGACCGGCTGAGGAGGAGCGGCGCGGGCACCCTGTACTTCGGCGAGGGCCTGAGCACCGTCAACCTCAACGTCACCAGCATGCGGGGCGCACTCGGGGACGTCCGGGTCCGCCAGGCGCTGTCCCTGGCGCTGGACCGCTCCGGCTTCGTCAGGACCGGCCTCGCCGGCGCGGGCACCGTCACCGGCTCCCTCACCACCCGGGCCGCCTGGGCCGGCGCCCCCGCCGACGTCCGGACGGCCGCCTTCGAACACCTCACCCCGACCGCCCAGGACATCGACCGGGCCAAGGCCCTGGTCAAGGAGGCCGGCGCGGAGGGCCGCACCCTCACCGTCGCCACCAGCACCATCGGCCAGGACGTCTCCCTGCTCGCCACCGCCGTCCAGGCCGCCGGGGCGAGGATCGGCCTCGACGTCCGGCTGAGGACGATCGCCCCGAACGCCTTCACCGGGCTGTTCACCGACCCCAAGGCGCGCGAGGGCCTGGACCTCTTCCCCGAGACCTACTACGACTCGGTCACCGACCCGCTCGACCTGCTCGCCAACTTCCGTACCGGCGCCTACCAGAACTACGCCGGCTACAGCGACAAGGCCTACGACGACCTCGTCGACGAGGCCTCCGCCGCGTACGACCCGGCCGTGCGCGGCGCGATCGAGGCCAAGCTCCAGCAGGCCGCCTCCGAGCGGCTGCTGTGGATCCCGGTCGCCGAGTGGCCGACCGCCGTCTTCCTCAACAAGCGCGTCACCGGAGCCCCCACCACCATCTCCTACCTCTACTACCCGTGGGCCGCCGACGTGGGGGCCGCCCGGTGAACTTCCTGAGATTCGCCGCCCGGCGACTGGCGGAGATGGCCGCGACCCTGCTCGGCGCCTCCTTCATGGTCTTCGGCGCGATGTACCTGGCGCCGGGCGATCCGGCGAGCTTCCTCCTGTCGGGCCGGTCCGCCTCACCGGCCGCCCTGCAGGCGATCAACGCGCAGTACCACCTCGACGACCCGTTCCTGGTCCGCTACCTGCGCTGGCTCGGCCAGGTGCTGCAGGGCGACTTCGGGCGCTCGCTGACCTATCGCACGGACGTCTCCCGGCTGCTCGCCGACCGGCTGCCCGCCACCCTGACGCTCGTCGCCATGGCCCTGGTCGTGGTCGTCGTCATCGGGCTGGCGCTCGGCTGGATCGGCGCGGTGCGCGGCGGTGCGACCGACTCGGCGATCCTGCTCTCCACCACCCTCGCCGTCGGCACCCCCTCCTTCGTCGCGGCCGTGCTGCTCCAGGGCCTGTTCGCGGTCCGGCTGGGCTGGTTCCCGACCAGCGGCACCGGGGACGGCCCCCTCGACCTGCTGTGGCACCTCACCCTGCCGGCGATCGCCCTCGCGCTGTACCTGATCGGCATGCTCGCCCGGGTCACCCGCTCGGCGATGCTGGACGCGCTGGAGGGCGAGCACGTCACCGTGGCCCGCAGCCGCGGCGTTCCCGAGCGCGAGGTGATCCGCCGCCACGTGTTCCGCAACTCGCTGGGCACCGTGCTGACCACCGGCGGCCTGATCGTCTCCACGCTGCTGGTCTGCACGGTCCTGGTGGAGTCGGCCTTCAGCGTCGGCGGCATCGGCCAGCTCCTCGAACTGTCCACCACCACCAAGGACTTCCCGACCGTCCAGGCCATCTCGCTGCTCGTCGTCGCCCTGTTCATGGCCGTCAACCTGGTCGTCGACCTGCTCCACCCCGTGGTCGATCCCCGGGTCGCCCTCGGTACCGGGAGGGCCGACGCATGAGCACCGCCCTCGCCCGCCGGCCCGGCCTCGGCCGGATCAAGGCCACCCGCGCCCCGCTCCACGCGGCCTGCCTGGGCGTCACCGCCCTGGTGGTGCTCGCCGCGCTGCTCGCCCCCTGGCTCGCCCCGGCCGACCCGAACGCCGTCGACCTCGGCAACGCCCTGGCCGGCCCCTCGCCCGACCACCTGCTCGGCGTCGACGCCGCGGGCCGCGACACCCTCTCCCGGCTCCTGCTCGGAGCCCGCACCTCGCTGCTCGGCCCGCTCGGCGTGGTCGCCTTCTCCACCGTCGTGGGCGTCGCCGTCGGCCTGGTCGCGGGCTGGCGCGGCGGCCGGATCGACTCGATCCTGTCCCGCGCCACCGAACTCGTCTTCGCCTTCCCCGGCATGCTGCTCGCCATCCTGATCGTCTCGGTGTACGGGGAGGGCCTGCTCGCCCCCGTCGTCGCCCTGGCCGTCGCCTACCTGCCGTACGTCTCCCGACTCACCCGCTCGCTGGTGCTCGCCGAACGCGCCCGGCCCTACGTCTCCGCCCACCGGGTCCAGGGCTTCTCCACCGCGCAGATCTGCCTGCGGCACGTCCTGCCCAACATCGCCCCGATCGTCCTCGCCCAGTCCACCATCAACTTCGGCTACGCCCTGATGGACCTCGCCGGCCTCTCCTTCCTCGGCCTGGGCGTGCCCGCGCTCACCCCCGACTGGGGCCGGATGGTCTTCGACGGCCAGACCGCGATCCAGTACGGCTATCCGCTCGCCGCGATCCTGCCGTGCGTCCTCATCGTGCTCACCGTCGTCGCCTTCAACGTCGTCGGCGAGCGCTGGGCCGACCGCGTCGCCCGGAGGACCCCATGAAGCGGAAGGACCCCGTGACCAGGGAGGCACCGATGACCAGGGAGGCACCGATGAAGCCGGAGGACCCCGTGGACCGCGGCGGCCACGAACCCGAGCGGCCCGTGAACGCCCTCGACGTCCGGGGCCTGCGCCTGCGCCTGCCCGGCACCGCCCGACCCGTCCTGGACGGGGTCGACCTCACCGTGGGCCGGGGCGAGACCGTCGCCCTGGTCGGCGAGTCCGGCTCCGGCAAGAGCCTCACCTCCCGCAGCGCCCTCGGCCTGCTGCCGCCCGGCGCCACCGTGGAGGGCAGCGTCCTCGTCGACGGCGAGGACGTCCTGGCCATGGGCCCCGACCGGCTGCGCGCCCTGCGCACCGGCCGGGCCGCCATGATCTTCCAGGACCCCCGGGCGGCCATCAACCCGCTGCGCCGGGTCGGCGACTTCCTCACCGAGAGCGTCCGCCTCACCGGCGCGATGGGCCGGGAGGACGCCGACCGGCGGGCCGCCGAACTGCTGGACGCCGTCGGCCTCGGCCCGGAACTGCTGCGCCGCCACCCCGGGCAGCTGTCCGGCGGCATGCTCCAACGCGTCATGATCGCCGCCGCGTTGATGGGGGACCCGGTCCTGCTGCTCGCCGACGAGCCCACCACCGCGCTCGACGTCACCAGCCAGGCCGAGGTCATCGCGCTCCTCGCCCGGCTGCGCGAACGCTTCGGCACCGGCCTGCTGTTCGTCACCCACGACCTGGGCCTCGCCGCCGCCATCAGCGACCGCGTCCACGTCATGTACGCCGGGCGGATCGTCGAGTCGGGCCCCGCCGCCGACCTCTTCGACCGGCCCCGACACCCCTACACCGCCGCGCTGCTGGCCTCCACCCCCGGGCTGGAGTCCGACGGCCGCCGGCTCGCCGCGATCGACGGCCAACCACCGGACCTGCGCGAGGAGCCGACCGGCTGCGCCTTCGCCGCGCGGTGCCGGTACGCGACCGACCGGTGCCGCGAGGAGACCCCGCAGGCGCACCCGGTCGCCTGCCACCACCCGCTCGAAGGGAGCCGCGCCGATGCCTGAGGCCGTACTGGAGGTCACCGGACTGTGCCGGACCTTCGGCACCGTACGGGCGGTGGACGAGGTCTCCTTCACCCTCGCCGCCGGCGGGTCGCTCGGCATCGTGGGTGAGTCGGGCTCCGGCAAGACCACCACCGCCCGGATCGTCGTCGGCCTCGAACCGGCCGACGAGGGGCGGGTCACCGTCCGGGGCCGGGCCCGCGGCGGCCGGGTGCGGGGGCGGGCGGAGCGGCTGGCCCGCGCCCGCGAGGTCCAGATGGTCTTCCAGGACCCGTACCTCTCCCTGGACCCGCGCACCAGCGTCGGGGCCGCGCTCCGCGAGACCCTGCGGCTGCACTTCCCCGGCACCGACCACCCGGCCCGGATCCGGGAACTCCTCGACCAGGTCGGCCTCGGCACCAGGGCGGCCGAGGCGCTGCCCCGGGAGCTCTCCGGGGGCCAGCGCCAACGCGTCGCCATCGCCCGGGCGCTGGCCGTCCAGCCGGCCGTCCTGGTGCTGGACGAGGCGGTCGCCGCGCTGGACGTGTCCGTGCAGGCGCAGGTCCTGAACCTGCTCGCCGACATCCGCGAACGGACCGGCATCGGCTACCTGTTCATCACCCACGACCTCGGCGTCGTCCGCTGCGTGACCGACGAGGTCGTCGTCATGCGCCACGGACGGATCGTCGAGTCCGGCCCCACCGCCCGCGTCCTGGACTCCCCGCGGCACGCCTACACCCGGCTGCTGCTGGAGTCCGTCCCGAGGCCCGGCTGGGACCCCGACCGGATCGCCGCCGCGCGCCGCGCGCTGCGGGACGACTCCGACCCGGCGGAGGGTGGGACCTGACGGGCCGGAGCGGCCGGGCGGCGCCGGCAGCCCCCGGGGCCGCCGGCGCACCGTGAGCGAATTCCCTCGAACGGCGGGTGCGTGCCGCACCGGATTCCGATGTTCGGCTCAGTAGCCTGCGGAGCCGAACCCGACACCAAGCGGATCGAGGCCCCATGGCTCACCCCCGGCCGTCCCGCCGTTCGCTGCTGCAGTCCGGGGCCGCGCTGGCCGCCCTGGCCCTGACGGGCGGCTGTTCCTCCGACGGGGGAGGGGAGGAGCAGCCCGGGTCCGGCGGTACGGCCCAGGGGGCGGCCGGGTCCGGCAGCCCGGCGGCGGGCGGGTGGGCCATGCCGGCCGAGTCCGAGCCGCACACCCGCACCTTCATGGCCTGGCCGGCGCTCGACCAGGTCTGGGGCGACGAACTGCCCGGTGTCCGGCAGGACATCGCGGGGCTGGCGCAGGCGATCGCCGCCTTCGAACCGGTCGTCCTGCTGGCCCGCCCCGACCAGGCCGCCCAGGCCCGCCAGGCCTGCGGCTCCTCGGTCGAGGTGCTCGAACTGAAGGTCGACGACCTGTGGGTCCGGGACACCGGCCCGACCTTCGTCACCGGCCCGAAGGGGCTCGCCGGGGTCGACTTCAACTTCAACGGCTGGGGCGACAAGCAGACCCACGCCAACGACAGCCTGGTCGCCCGCTACCTCCTCGACCACTACCGCATCGCCCGCGTCCAGGCGCCGATCACCGGCGAGGGCGGCGGCATCGAGGTGGACGGCGAGGGCACGCTGATGGCCACCGAGAGCTCCTGGGTCAACGGCAACCGCAACCCGGGCAGAACCCGGGACGGGATCGAGGCGAGCCTCAAGGAACTGCTCGGCGTCGAGAAGGTGATCTGGTTCCAGGGTGTCGCCGGGCAGGACATCACCGACTGCCACGTCGACGCCCTCGCCCGCTTCGCCGAGCCCGGCACCGTCGTCCTGCACCGGCCCGCCGCCGATGCCCCGGCGGACGTCTGGACCACCGCCGCCGCCCAGGCGCTGCAGGTGATCCAGACGGAGACCGACGCCAAGGGCCGCACCCTCAAGGTGGTCGACCTCCCCGAGCCGGACCTCGGCCTGATCCCGGGCGCGGGCAAGGACTTCCTGGCCACGTACGTCAACTACTACGTCTGCAACGGCGGCGTGATCGTCCCGCGCTTCGGGGACCAGAACGCCGACCAGCGGGCGGCCGGCATCATCGGCGAGCTCCACCCGGGCCGCAAGGTCACCCAGGTGGACATCAACCACGTCGCCGCGGGCGGCGGCGGCATCCACTGCGCCACCCAGCAGCAGCCGGTCGCGCCCGGGGCCTGAGCCTCCTGACCGTCAGGCCCGGGGCGGCCGGGCGGCCAGCGAGTCCAGCAGCGTCCGCAGCACCCGTTCGGCGTCCACCGTCCCGTCGAGCGACCCGATGGCGGCGAGCCCGTCCACGGCGGCGGCGAAGGCCTCCCCGAGCGGGACCGGGTCGACGCCGCCGGGTCCGCCCGGCAGGCCGTCTCCCTCCAGCAGGCCGCGTTCCTCCACCAGGCACCGGAACAGCCGCACGAAGGCGGCCCGCCAGCGGGCGTACTCGGCCTCCAGGCTGGTGCGGACGCGTTCGTCGTTGAGGGCGAGCCAGTGCAGGGCCGCGTGCAGCCGGGCCAGGTCGGGGCTCTCCGGCCGGGTGAGCAGGGCCAGTACCCGTTCGGCGCGCTCGGCGTAGCCGCCGGGGCCGGCGACGGCCTCCTCCAGCGGGGTGATCCACTCGGGCCGGATGTCGGCCACGACGGCGACGATCAGCTCGGTGCGGTCCGCGAAGTGGTAGTGGCACATCCCGTGCGAGACCCCGCACAGCGCGGCCACGTTGCGGGTGGTGAACCGTCCGGCGCCGTCGCCCGCGAGCAGGGTGCGGGCGGCGGCGATCAGCCGGGCCCGGGTCTGCTCGCCCTTGGCGGCGCGGGCCCGGCCGGGGCCGCCCGTCCCGGAGCCGGTTCCCGCCGCTGTGCCCGTCGCCCGTGTCGCCATGGCCGTCACTGTAACGAGCGCGGGGGCCGGGCTGCGGCGGATCGGGGAGGACGCCTGCGCAAAGTATTGACCGAGCGCTTGGTCAGTTTTACCTTTTCGGTCAACTGCTGGACCAGCAGCGGACTTTGACATGGAGGCAGTGATGGAAGACCTCTCCGGATCCGAGGCGACGACCGTGGCCCGGCTCGGCCGCCGCCGGTTCCTGACGGCCGCCGGGGCCGTCGCCGCCGGCACGGCGCTGACCGCCGCGTCCGCGTGCCCGACCTCTTCAGCTTCCGCGACATCGCCTCCCTCGCCCGCTGGCTCGACGACGAGAGCGGCGCCACCCCCGAGGT
>NZ_JBEZUT010000298.1:0-10653 GCF_040636595.1 Kitasatospora sp. NPDC036755 | reverse complement strand
CCGGGGGCGCCCCGGCAGGTCCGCGCGCCGCGCCCCGGCGCCGCCCGCCGCCGGCAGCAGGCACGCCGGCGCGGCGGCATCGCGGCCGCGCTCTCGGCGGTCGGGCTGCCGCTGCTCGGAGCGGTCGCGGACGAACTCGACGGGCCGGGCGTCGGCCTCCTGTTCACGGTGGGCTCGGTGCTCGGGACGGCCGCCGCCGCGCTGCTCTGCAGCCGGACCGGCCGGTGGTGGGTGGTGACGGCCGCCCCGGTCGTGGTGCTGCTCACCGCCTCGGGCGTGGAGTACCTGGCGCACCCCGGGAGCTACCGGGGGAAGAACCTCGGCACCGGCGCGCTGCGCTGGGTCGTCGGGGCGTTCCCGGTGATGGCCGCGGCCGTGGCGGTGGCGCTCGCCGTCATCGCGCTCCGCACCGCGGCGGGCCGCCGCACGCGGGCGGTACCGGTACGCCGCCGAACCGGCAGGACGGCGGCCCCGGCCGGAAGGGGCCGCCGTGGCTGAGCGCGGCAACGGCCGTACCGTCGGCCGCGGTCGGCGCGGCCACGACCCGATCCGCGCCGCCGCCCCGCTGACCGTCGCCGGGCGCACCCTGGCCTGCACCGTCTCGGCCGCCGTGCTCGGTGCCAGCGGCTTCACCTGGTACGAGTACCGCAGCCTGGACGACGGCATGATCAAGTCCACCGCGCTGAGCGAGGCCAAGAGGAACGCCCCGCCGCACCTCGACAAGTCCGTCAACCTGCTGCTGATCGGCCTGGACAGCCGCAAGGACATGGACGGCAACGACCTGCCCAGGCAGTTCGTGGAGGACGAACTCCACGCCGGCTCCAGCGAGATCGGCGGCTACAACACCAACGCCCTGATCGTGCTGCACATCCCGGCCAACGGCGGCAGGGTCACCGCGCTCTCCGTCCCGCGCGACGACTACGTGCAGACAGTCGGCGCCGACGGCCGGATGCACAAGATCAAGGAGGCGTACGGCATCGCCAAGGAGGCCGCCGAACAGAAGCTCGCGGGCAAGGGGCTCTCCAAGGCGGCCCTGGAACGGCAGAGCCGGGAGGCCGGCCGCTCGGCCACCATCCAGACCGTGCAGAGCTTCCTGGACGTCCCCATCGACCACTTCGCGGAGGTGAACCTGATCGGCTTCTACGACATCGCCAAGGCGGTCGAGCCGGTCCAGGTCTGCCTCAACCACCCGGTGGACGACCCGATCATCGCCCGCACCGCCACCCACGAGGGCGGCGGCACCGGCCTCAGGCTCCCGGCCGGGATCAGCTCCCTCAACGCCGCGCAGGCGCTCTCCTTCGTCCGCCAGCGCCACCACCTCACCAACGGCGACCTCGACCGCACCCACCGGCAACAGGCGTTCCTGTCCTCCGTGGAGTACAAGCTCAAGCAGCAGGGCATCCTGAACGACTTCGGGCAGATGCAGAAGCTGTTCGCGGTGGTGAAGAAGGACGTGGTCATCGACGACGAGTGGAACATCCTCGACTTCGCCCAGCAGGCGCCCAACCTGACGGGCGGCAACGTGGAGTTCAACACCCTGCCGATCAGCGGCTTCAAGACGGTCGGCGGACAGGAGGTCAACACCGTCAACCCGCAGCTGATCAGGCGGATCGTCCGGCAGCTGTTCAACCACGAGCCCGCCCCGGCCGCCCCGGCCGCCCCGGCCGCCACGCCCGGGGAAGCGTCGGGCGAACCGGCCCCCTCGCCCACCGCCACGCCGAGCGCGGCGCCCAAGTCGGTGGTCGACGTCAACGCGGCCGCGGGGGCGGGGGCGGCGGCCAACGAGTCCAGGGCGCTGGCCGAACTCGGCTACCAGGCGGGCCGGATCGGCGACGCCCCGGCCAGGACCCGGGCCACCTCGGTCGTGTACGGGCCCGGGGCCAGGGCCGACGCCCAGCGCCTCGCCGCCCGCTACGGGGTGACCGCCACCTACTCGACGGTGGTCCCGGCGGGCCGCGTCCTGGTCACCCTCGCCGTCATCCGCACCCCGAGCCCGTCGGCCGCTCCGTCCGCCGCCGCGGCCACCGGGCCCGCCGGGGACCCCTCCGCCGATCCCGCGGCGGGGCTGCCGATGCAGGGGCCGCCCGTGAAGGCGGGCGGGATCCCGTGCGTGGACTGATGCCCCGGCAGCGGCGGGTGCTCAGCCCCGGTCGGCTCCTCGGCCCGGGCTCGGTGCCCGGCCCGGGCGGGGAGCCGTCCGGGAGCTCCGGCGGAGGCCGTTGCCGCAACCGCGCTCCGCGACCGGCCGGAGGCTCGGGGCGTCGAGGGCCGGATCGGGCCCGCCGGCGCACCTCCAGCCGGAAGACCCCGGCCCGCTTCCTCCGTCGGCCGGCCGCGTTCCTCCGTCAGGCGATGACACCGCTGGCCGGTCAGTCCTCGCTCCTCGGCCTCATCCGCGGGATGAAGCCGGTTCGGCCTGCCGGGCTGTCCCCGATCGGCTCCGGACCCGGCGCGGAACGAGCGTCGTGCCGCAGCGACCGGCTGCCGGGAGCAGCCTTCGGGGGACGGCCCGGCCGGGGCCTCGCACCTGCCCTGGCCGCTGCCTTGACAGCGGCCAGAGCAGCCGCCAGGGCAGCCAAGGGAAACTGATCGTTACGCATGCGAGGTTGCTCCTCTGTTCTCGGAAACGGGTGTCCGTCCGGCGAATGACCGGCCGTGCCGTGCCGTGCCGAGTCGTTCGGTTCCGGAGATCCTGGGTGGTGGGGGGCGGAAAGCCGGAGCGGTCTTTCCGTCGTACCTGACGGGGCTGTCGTGATCCGCCGGCCCGGGGAGGAGTCCCCTCTCCCACGCGGCCGGGACCTTTCCGCGATTCGAGCGCAGCAGCCGGGTGTCAATCGAATGGAATGAAGCATAGCGACGAGCGATGCATCCGAGGTCTCCGCACGGGCGGTAGGTCTCATTCCCGTCCTGAATTGCGGGTTCCGACCTGTTGCTCCTGGGCCGCACGTCCCACTGCGGTGGGGCCTTGAGTCCTTTCTCCGGAATCTTTCGCGTCACTCCTTGCGAGCCGAGCCGTCGAATGGCAAGGGTTGCCCCAAGGGAATCGGCCCACAAGCCATTGCCCCAGCGCTCGGCCGGGCGACCGTCCTCCGGCGTGAAAGGCCTCTGTTCCAAGTCCGTTGCGCGGTGTCGAATCCCCACCCGGGGCTTCGGGCCGGACCTGGCAGGGGAGCAGTTGCATAACCCGTCGCAAAGTCCGTCGAAGACATGCCTGCCTGCCATCCGACCGAGCGTCGTCGGCACACGGGCTGAACGAGAGGTACTGACGCCATGCAGCACATGACAGTTCAGGGATGCCTGGTGATGAACCTCGCGCTTCCGGCCGGGGGTGCCCTCCGTGTTCCGGTGGGCCTGAAATACACCACCAGCGATCCGTACGCCGTCCGACTCGCCTTCCGCTTTCCCGACGAAGCGCCGGTCACCTGGTTCCTCGCGCGGGAACTGCTGGTCGACGGGATACGCGGACCGGTCGGTGAGGGGGACATCCGCGTCTGCCCCGTCGGCAAGGATCTCTCGAAGGTTCGCATCTCGCTTTTCTCCCCCGAGGGTTCCGCCCGGCTCTTCGCCTCGGTGGCGCCGCTGTCCGCCTTCCTCTCCCGGACCGAAGCGCTGATTCCGGTCGGAGAGGAGTCCACCGAAGAAAGCATCGAAGCCGAACTCGCCACCATCCTGTACGGATGGTGAGAGAACCCGGGATCCGCGGCGGCTGTCGCCGCCCGGAATGGCGGGGCGCGGCGGAGCGGGGGCGTCACCGGATGTGCGCCGACCGGCGGTGTTCCCCTGTCACGTGCGCGGTCTGAAAGGCGTTCGGCAGCCGTTCCACGCCCTCGACGGGGCGTGGAACGGCTGCTGATCGCGGACGGCCCGCGCTCTGCGGCAGGCTTCAGGACGGGGCCGGTGCGATCCTGGCCGCGATCCGCCGGGCGGTGATGACGCCCACTCCCGTGGCCTCCCGCAGGAGAAGCAGGGCCTCACGACGACGCCCTGCTCCCAGGAGGCCCCGAAGCGCGTCCCGCAGCGCGGGCTCGTGCTCCGCGAGCACCGCGGCCGCGTCCTCCGCGGTCACCGGAAGGTTGCGCTTCGCCAGTACTGCCAGCGCGGCGGGAGCGTGGACAGGCGGTAGATCGGACTCGTCCCGCAACGCCTTCAGCGCGTCCGCCGACCGGCCCTCGGACAGGTGCCGGAGTGCGGCCCGCTGCCGGTGCTCGGGCACCGGCGTGATGATCGCGGCGGTGATCACGAGCGGTTGTCCCGGGCGGAGTCGGTGCAGCCGTCGGCAGCCTGCGCGGCCGGAGTGGTTCCCGGGAGGAGGGGGGCCGTCAGGACGGCTGTCGTCGTGGGGAAGAGGCAGGGGCTTCGCATGGTCGATCTCTTTCCATTCGGCCCGATATCCGGGCGAAACATGACGAATCAGATCCTGCCTTCGCTGACGGCTGGTGCGGCAGGCTCTCGGGGCCTGATGTCCTTCACGGTGGGACATGTGTCCCGATGGATCCCGGCCGTTGTGAACCCCGTGTTACCCCGGGGCGCATCCGTGCATCGAGCTTGGCATTTGCCACTGTTTGCGGCTTTCATGACCTTCCATGACGAACCGGAACCTGCTCTTCGTCTTGTCGGATGACATGGAAACCCTCGACATCACCGGACCGATGACGGTCTTCGAATGGGCCAACCGCCTTTCGGAGTCGGGTCGTGCCCGACCTGCGTACAGGTTGCGCACGGCCAGCCCGGGCGGAAGGTCGGTGACCGCCAGCGGTGGACTCGTCGTGGTCGCGCAGGCGGCGCTGGCGGAGGAGCCCCCACCCGACACCGTGGTGATCCCCTGTGCCTCGATCGACCCGGACGTGGTCGACTGGCTCAAGGACCACGCCTCCGAGATCCGCAGGGTCGTCGCGGTGTACGGGGGCGTCTTCACGCTCGCCGCCGCCGGCCTGTTGGACGGGCGCCGCACCGTGACGCACTGGCGGCTCGCCCCGGCCATGACCACGTGCTTCCCGTCCGTGCGGGGCGACTCCGAGCCGGTCTACGCCGGTGACGGGCGGGTGTGGACATCGGCCGGCATGACGAGCGGCATCGACGTGGCCCTGGACCTCGTGGAGGCCGATCACGGTCCGGACCTTGCCCTGGAGGTCGCCCGACAGCTGGTGGTGTTCCTTCGCCGGACCCACAACCAAGGACAGATCAGCACCCAGCTACGGCTGGCAGCGGCCGGAAGGGGTGGACTCCGGCGGATACTGGAGTGGATCGTCGACCACCCCGGCGCAGAACTCACCGTCGAGACGCTTGCCTCCCGAGCAGCCCTGTCGCCCCGTCAGTTCACCCGTGCCTTCACCGCCGAGACCGGCCTGTCGCCGGGCCGGTACGTCGCCCAGGTGCGCCTGCAGGCGGCCTGCCGAAGGCTGGTGGAGTGCCCGCAGGACAGCCTGGAGACGGTGGCGAGGTCGACGGGCTTTTCCAGCGCCGAGGTGATGCGGCGCGCCTTCCGGAGAGCGCACGGCATCACCCCCTCCGCCTACCGAAAGAGCAACCGGCGGCCGGCGGGCTGACGTCCCGCTGTCGCCCGTCCGCCCGTCCGCCCGCTCTCTGGCCACCCGCTGTGGTGACCGGCACCCCGGGCGGCTGCGGCCCCGAGCCCCGAGCCCCGAGCCCCGAGCCCCGAGCCCCGGGTCACTGGTGCGCTGCGTCGGCGGCCGGCCGGCCGGTCACAGCGGGTGCCTGATCGAACCTGCCCGCTCAGCTGCCGCGCAGTATGCCCAGCGGGCGGTTCAACTCGATCTGGGCCGCCCGTCCGGTGGAGGCGATGGTGTCCACCATCTCCTTCGCCTGCTGCGGGGAACTGTCGAGCACACAGGCGGCGGCGTCGGCCTGAATGACCATCACCGAGATGTTGTGGGCGACCACATCGTGCAGCTCGTGGGCGATCCTGGCCTGCTCGGCGGCGACCACCACCTTCGACCGGATCTCCTCCCGTTCGCGCTCCAGCCGCGCCGCGCGGTCCTTCAACTCACTCAGCCGGGCACGGTGTTCTCTGCTCCTTCGGCCCCAGTTCCAGCAGAGGACGATCGGGACGAGGAAGACCGGGGCCTTCCAGGAGACCAGGAGGGCGCTGAGCGAAGCAGCGATCAGAGGGAGCCACGACTGCCTGCCCGTGGCGAGTTCTCCCGCGGCGTGGACCAGCAGGAGATAGCCGACGCCCCACACGGATGCGTGGACGCCGACCGCGGCCTGGATCACCCAGACCGCGGAACCGGTGGTGACCACGAGCGCGGGTGCTCGGTGGCGAAGGGCCACGAGTGTCGCGAGGGTCAGACAGAAGGCGCCTTCCCGAACAGAGGCTGATCGAGGTCCGAGGACGAAGGACAGCAGGATCGCCGACGCCCAGAGGAGGTCGGACAACAGGACCGGAGAAGCCGGGATCCGGGCGAGGCCCCGGCGGACCGTTCGGAGCATGGGCAAGATCTCCCGTTCGTGATGGCTCGCCGTGATGCGAGTCCGCTTCGACGTCGCGGGCGATGGGGTCGTGTGCCACGAGCCGGCCATCGATCAGGCCGGTGACCGCACTACCCGGGCCGTCGACGGAACCTCCGATGGCCGCGGCGGGAGCGCAGCCCGTTGCCGTTCCGGCAACGCGGCTGATGACGAGCCCGTCGGCCGGGCCGCCCTCGCCGGTGTCGGCTGCGCCGTCCCGAAAGGCCGTCACGCGCCTGGGCGCCGAGTGCCAGCCGCAGAGGCGAGGCCGAGGGCCGGCACGTCCTCGTCGCGCGATGCGGTGGCTGCTGCCCGGACCGTGTGGTGAAGGACCTTCACAAGGGCCCGGCGGGAGGCGTTCTCTCGGGGCCGCCGCGGTGGTGCGGTCGCGGGAATATCGTGACACATCACGAAAAGAAGGGGAGGCCGTGCCGTCCGATTCCCCTGAAGATGGTTCCTTGGTCCCGGTTTTCGGGACCAACGGCCCTCCGGCGGCCCGCACGCGAGAACCCCAGCACCGGTCCGCACGCGTCCCGAATCGGGGAAGGCCCCGCGCACAGGCGGGCGGCTCGCCGCCCGCCGGTTCCGTCACGGGCGGGGCGCCTTCACGCCGTGGACGGCGGCGTACTCGGTGGCGAGCCAGGAGCCCAGGCCGTCGACGAGCGCGGTCAGGGCGGACCGGTCGGCGGTGGGGGTGCGGGCGATCGCGGCGGCGAGGCGGGCGTGGGTGGCGTGCTCGGGGTAGTGGGCGGCGAAGGCCTCGGCGGAGGCGGCGAGGTCGCTCGTCCAGCCGCCCTGACGGGGCATCACCAGGGTGAAGCAGGTGCGGACGAGCCGGCGGGAGATGCCACGGGAGAGGCCGCGCAGCTCGGTGTCCGTGGTGGCGGCGGCCAGGCCCTCGCGCCAGCGCGGGAGAACCAGGGCGAGGTCGCCGTTGGTCTCCCTGGCGAGCAGCGAGGTGGGGCGGTAGCGGGGGAGCCGGGTGGCGAGATCCTCGCCGAGCAGCGGGGTGCAGAGGCAGGCGACCATCCAGCCGAGGTCGTGCCGCTCCAGCTCGCTGAGCAGCGTGCCGACGCCGGCGAGCTCCACGCCGACGCCGTTGACCTGGGCGAACTCGGCGTCGAGCGCGGCTCCGAGGGCGTCGGCCGCCGCCCGGTCCGCGGGGGTGGGTTCGTGGTGCAGGGCGAGCAGGACGTCGAGGTCGGAGACGCCCGGGATCGCGGTGCCGCGCGGCACGCTGCCGTAGAGGTAGGCGCTGTGCAGCAGTTCGGGGGCGAAGGCCGCGGCGATCCGCTCGCGGGCGGCCGCGACCACCGGCGCGAACGCCGGGGGCACGCGGTCGAGCGAGCCCTCGCGGGCGATGAAGCCGTCCCGGTCCAGCCCCTGAGTGGTGGTCATGAGGGCACCCTGCCCCACCGCCGCCGCGTTGACCAGCGAATATCCGTCGGCCCGGCGGATTGTCAGTGGGGTGTGCAAGCATCCGTCGCACACGAACACGAACGGCGTGAGGGGATCGGCATGGGCACCTGGGACATCGGGCACTTCGACAACGACTCGGCGGCGGACTTCAGCGGCGGCCTGGACGACGCGGCGCCGGGCGAGCGCGAGGCGCTGCTGCGGTCGGCGCTGCTGAGCGCGGTCGGGGCGGAGGAGTTCCTGGACTCCGACGAGGCGGTGGAGGCGGTCGCCGCCGCCGCGCTGGTGGCGGCCCAGTGCCCGGGCGGGGCGGCGGTGACCACGGCCTATGGCCCCAAGGAGCCGGTGCCGCCGCTCTCCGCCGAGCTCCGGCCGCTCGCGGTGCGGGCGCTCGACCGGGTGGTGGCGGAGGAGTCGGAGCTCGCGGAGCTGTGGGACGAGACGGAGAGCGGTCCGGCCTGGCGCGAGGGCATACGGGCCCTGCGGGAGGTCCTGGCCGCGGCGTCGTCGGCGAACGGGTAGGCGGCCGGGGGCCGGGCGGCCGTCACCGGCGGGCCGCCGTCCACCAGTAGCCGAGCGCGAGGAGGCTGGTGGCGGCGCCGAGCAGGCAGACGGCCGTCCAGCCGCCGCGGTCGTGGACGACGGTGGACAGGATCGCGCCCGCGCCGCAGCCGGCGGAGTAGAGCAGCATGTAGCCGGCGGTCAGGCGGCTCTGCGCCTCGGGGCGGACTTGGTAGAGCAGGTGCTGGTTGGCGACGTGGACGGACTGCAGGCCGTAGTCGATCACCACCATGGCGAGCACCAGCCACCAGACCGAGTGCGGCAGCAGCACGGCCGGGATCCAGCCGACCAGCATGGCCGTCAGACCGATGCCGGTGGTGCGTTCGGCCCGGCCGCGGTCGGCCTGGCGGCCCGCGTACCCGGCGCCGAGCGCTCCGGCGGCGCCGGCGAGTCCGAAGAGCCCGATCTGGGTGTGGCTGAGTTCGAAGGGGGGTGCGGCGAGCGGGAGCACCATCGGAGTGAGCAGCACGGTCACGGAGGTGAAGCCGAGCAGCGCCAGGACGGCCCGGGTGCGGAGCACGCGCTCCTGGGCGAAGAGCGTGAACACCGAGCCGACCAGGCGCGGGTAGCTGATCCGTTCGGCCGTCCGGTGCCGCTCGGACGGGACGGCGGCCGCGACGGCGAGGGCCATGGCGGCGGTCGCGACGGCGGAGACAACGTAGACGGCTCGCCAGCCGGCCAGGTCGCCGATGGTCCCGGCGACGGTGCGGGCGAGCAGGATGCCGACGACGATGCCGCTGGTCACGGTGCCGACCACCCGGCCCTGGTCGCCCGGGGCGGCGAGTTGGGCGGAGTAGGCGACGACCACCTGGGCGACGACCGCGAGGGTGCCGACGGCGGCCATCGCGACGAGCAGCAGCGGGGCGGAGGGGGCGACTGCGACGGCGAGGAGGGCGAGGACGGACAGGCCGAGCTGGGAGGTGATCAGGGTGCGGCGGTTTACGTGGTCGCCGAGTGGCACGAGCAGCAGCAGCCCCAGGGCGTAGCCCGTCTGGGTGAGGGTGCCGACCAGGCCGATGGTCGCGGGGGCGATGCCGTAGTCCCGGGCGATCAGGTCGAGCAGCGGTTGCGAGTAGTACACGTTGGCCACGGCGAGGCCGCAGGCGACGGAGAGCAGCCAGGCGACGGCGGGTGACAGGCCGCGTGGTGGGGCACCGGTGCGGGCGTCGGCCGTGTCGTCGGCCAGGTCGCTGGGAGAGGTCATGGGCGGACTCCCTCGGAGGGCAAGGTGGTTTCAAAGTGATACCGCGACACCATGGCATATCGTGGTTTCGATAAGCAACCACAACGTGATCGGTAGGCTGGGCGCCGACCGCAGGGCGCTGAGAGGTGGGAGAAGTGCCGAAACGCACCACGCACGAGGAGTCGACCTGCCCGGTCGCCCGCCCGCTCGACGTCGTCGGCGACGGCTGGACGCTGCTGATCGTCCGGGACGCGTTCGACGGGCTGCGCCGCTTCGGGCAGTTCCAGAAGAACCTCGGCCTGGCCAAGAACATCCTGTCGGCCCGACTCGCCAACCTGGTCGCCAACGGGGTGTTCGAGCTCGCGCCGGCCGCCGACGGCAGCCCCTACCAGGAGTACCTGCTCACCGAGAAGGGCCGCGCGCTGTTCCCGGTGATCACGGCGCTGCGGCAGTGGGGCGACCAGTGGTTCTTCACGGAGGGTGAGCCCCGGGCGCGCCTGGTGGACAGCCGGTCCGGCGTGCCCGTCGCGCCGGTCGAGGTGCACTCGGCGGACGGCCGGGTGCTCGGCCCCGAGGACGCGCGGGTCCTGCTGCCCTGAGGGACGCGCGGGTGCCGTCGCCCCGCGGCGGCGTGCGCCACCCGGCTGCTGCGCCGACGGGGTGAACGGGGGCTGCCCGGGATCGGTCGGGGCCCGCATGGTGGCCTCCGGCGCGGGCGGAACGGCCGAGTCCCGGCGGCCCGGCGGGCGCGATCGGCACGGTGGCCGCCGCGGCCGGCGACTGCCGCCGGTCTCCGCTTCGGGTTCCGTCACCCCCGCTCGCCGCCGCAGCGGGTGCGCGGGGCGTCGCCGAGCGTGCCCGTCGGCCGTCCGCCACTCTGGAAACCCTGGCGGACACCGGCCGGGAGCCGACGGACACCGACCGGACCGTCGATCGGGCGCGGACCGCCCCCGCGCCCGGCCGGCCGCGGTGGACCCCGCGAGCGAGGAGGAGGCGGCATGCACCAGCCCACCACCCGGGCCGCG
>NZ_JBEZUT010000297.1:0-10657 GCF_040636595.1 Kitasatospora sp. NPDC036755 | reverse complement strand
GGCCCATGTCGCCCTCGTCGATCTTCAACCGCTTGGCGACCCACGGGAGGGTCGGCCCCTGGAGCAGGGTGAAGACGACGACCAGGATGAAGACGATGTTGAAGACGTCCTCGGCCCGGTGCGCGCCGGAGACCACGGGGATGGTGGCCAGCACGATGGGCACCGCCCCGCGCAGCCCGGCCCAGCTCAGCAGCGCCTGCTCGCGGGCGGGCACCTTGAAGGGGGTCAGCGAGAGCATCACCGACAGCGGCCGGGCCAGGAACACCAGCACCGCGCCGATCACCAGTGCGGGCACCACCGCGTCGCCCATGGTCTCGGGCGTGACGAGCAGGCCGAGCAGGACGAACATGCCGATCTGCCCGATCCAGGCCAGCCCGTCGGCGAAGCCCCGGACGGCCGGGCCGTGCGGCAGCTTGGAGTTCCCGAGTATCACCGCGCTGACGTAGACGGCGAGGAATCCGGAGCCGTGCAGCAGCGCGCCGCCGGCGTAGGCGAGGACGGTGAGCGCCATCACGGCGATCGGGTAGAGGCCGGAGGAGGGCAGCGCGACGTGCTTGAGCCCGTAGGCGCCTATCTTGCCGACGGCGAGGCCGATCGCGGCGCCGATCGCCAGCTCGGCGACGATCGTGCCGATCAGGACGTACCAGGAGTCCAGCTCGCCGGTGGTGGCGAAGGCGACGACCAGGATGACGACGGGCGCGTCGTTGAAGCCGGACTCGGCCTCCAGCAGGCCGGTGAGCCGGTGCGGCAGCGGGACCATCCGCAGCACCGAGAAGACGGCGGCCGCGTCGGTCGAGGAGACGATGGCGCCCAGCAGCAGCGAGGTGCGCCAGTCCAGGCCGACCAGCCAGTGGGCGCCGGCGGCGGTGGCGAAGACGCTGACGCCGACGCCGACGGTGGCGAGCACGGTCGCGGCCGGCATCACCGGCTTGATCTCGCGCCAGCTGGTCTTGAGGCCGCCCTCGGCGAGGATCACCACGAGCGCCGCGTAGCCGAGCACCTGGGTGAGCTCGGCGTTGTTGAACGTGACCCCGATCCCGTTCTGGCCCAGCGCCACACCGATCCCCAGATAGATCAGCAGGCTGGGCAGCCCTGATCGGGTCGAGAGACGGACGGCACCCACCGCGAACAGCAGGATCACGGAGGACTCGAGCAGGAGCTGGTTCAGATGGGAGACGTTCACGCAGGGGCACCTCGGGCAGGCAGGGGCGGACGGGGTGTCTGGCGGTGCTGTGGGGCCGACGCGTTAAGAAGTCGTCAATACTCCCCTTGTGGATCGTTACGCAGTCTAACATTTTGCCATATCTTTAGCTTGGTCCCCCGTTCACGGTGCCCGGCCGACTCGGCCTAATGTGGTGCCCTGTCACGGCCGCAGGCCCTGGACACGCCCGCCCGCCCCGAAGTCAGGACCGCAAGGACCCAGATGCCCCGCTCGAAGAAGTTCCGGCGCGCCCGTCTGATCGTGATCGTGCTGGTCGTGCTGCTGGTGGCCGGTACCGGCTACGGCGGCTACCGCGGGGTCTCCGCGGTCCGCGCCTCCTTCCCGGAGGTCGACGGCAGCGTCAAGGTCGCGGGGCTGAGCGCGCCCGTCGACGTCAAGCGGGACGCCAACGGCATCCCGCAGCTGTACGCCGACACCGACGAGGACCTGTTCCGTGCCCAGGGCTACGTCCAGGCGCAGGACCGCTTCTGGGAGATGGACGTCCGCCGGCACATCACCGCCGGCCGGCTCTCCGAGATGTTCGGCGACAGCCAGGTCGACACCGACGCCTTCATCCGCACCATGGGCTGGCGGCAGGTGGCGCAGAAGGAGTTCGACACCAAGCTGTCGCCGGAGACCAAGAAGTACCTCCAGGCCTACGCGGACGGCGTGAACGCCTGGCTCGCCGAGCACCCCGGCGGCGCGAAGGCCTCGCTGGAGTACGGCCTGCTCGGCGTGGTCAACGGCGGCTACCAGCCCGAGCAGTGGTCCCCGGTGGACTCGGTGGCCTGGCTCAAGGCGATGGCCTGGAACCTCTCCGGGAACCTCCAGGAGGAGATCGACCGCTCGCTGCTGGCCCAGGACTTCGGCCCGGACAAGATCGCCGAGCTGTACCCGGACTACCCGTACGCGCGCAACGGCACCATCGTGAAGACCGGCACCGTGGCCGGCGACAACTACCGCCCCGCCGACGGCTCCCCGCAGTCCGGCGCCGCCCCCGGGGCGGCCACCACCCAGGGCGCGGCCACCACCAAGGCGATGCTGCAGGGCCTGACCGACCGGATCGACGCGATGCCGCAGCTGCTCGGCCGCCCCGGCCAGGGCATCGGGTCCAACTCCTGGGTGGTCGCCGGCTCGCACACCACCACCGGCAAGCCGCTGCTGGCCAACGACCCGCACCTCGGCCCCGGCCTGCCCTCGGTCTGGTACCAGATGGGCCTGCACTGCCGGACCACCTCCCCGGCCTGCCAGTACGACGTCTCCGGCTTCACCTTCGCGGGCATGCCCGGCGTGGTCATCGGCCACAACAAGGACATCGCCTGGGGCTTCACCAACCTCGGCGCCGACGTCACCGACCTCTACCTGGAGAAGGTCACCGGCCCGGAGACCTACCAGGTCGACGGCAAGGACGTGAAGTTCGACCTGCGCAAGGAGACCATCAAGGTCGCCGGCGGGGAGGACCGCACCATCACCGTCCGCACCACCCAGACCGGCGCCCCGCTGATCTCCGACCAGAGCACCGAGCAGCAGAACGTCGGCAAGTACGCCCCCAACGGCACCTCCGCCCCGGACCGCGGCACCGGCGGCTACGGCGTCGCCCTGCAGTGGACGGCGCTCAGCCCCGGCAAGACCATGGACGCCGTCTTCGAGCTGGACAAGGCGAAGAACTGGGACGAGTTCCGCGCCGCCGCCAAGGACTTCACCGTCCCCGCGCAGAACCTGATCTACGCCGACGCCAAGAACATCGGCTACCAGGCCCCGGGCACCATCCCGGTCCGCGGCAAGGGCGACGGCAGCCTCCCGGCGCCGGGCTGGGACTCCGCGTACCAGTGGAAGGACCCGATCCCCTTCACCGCGCTGCCCTGGAGCCTCAACCCCTCGGCCGGGTACATCGTCACCGCCAACCAGGCCGTGGTGGACCCGAGCTACAAGTACAGCCTGACCAAGGACTGGGAGTACGGCACCCGCGCCAAGGAGATCACCGACCAGATCGAGGGCCTGCTCAAGAACAACGGCAAGATCTCGCCGGACGACATGCAGACCCTCCAGCTGGACAACACCAGCGTGATGGCCAAGACGCTGGTCCCGCTGCTGCTCAAGCAGCCGATCAGCGACCCGTACGTGCGCGAGGCCCAGGACCTGCTGAAGGACTGGAACTTCCACCAGGACGCCGACTCCGCGGCCGCCGCCTACTACAACGGCGTCTGGCGCCAGCTGCTGATCCTCGCCTTCGGCCAGAAGTTCCCGGCCGACCTGCGGGCCAAGGACAACTGCCTGCTGGTCCGCCAGCAGGACGACCCCACCAAGCCGGACAGCTCCACCAAGATCGTCACCGAGTGCGGCACCCGTGAGCCGGGCAAGGCCCAGCCGGACGGCGGCGACCGCTGGACCGAGGTGGTGCGCCAGCAGCTGGAGAAGCCCGACAGCTCCTGGTGGACGTACATCGACGACCAGCACAAGGAGCAGAAGGGCCTGGACAACCTGCTCCAGGAGGCGATGAAGAACGCCCGCCAGGAGCTGACCTCGCTGCTCAGCAAGGACGTCTCCACCTGGAGCTGGGGCCGCCTGCACAAGCTGGAGCTGCGCGAGCAGACCCTCGGCACCGACAACTCCTCGATCGCCTCCGGCGCGGTGCACAAGCTCCTCAACCGCGGCCCGTACCGGCTCTCCGGCGGCTCGGCGGCGGTCGACGCGGCCGGCTGGAACGCGGCGGCCGGCTACCAGGTCGACTGGATCCCGTCGATGCGCATGGTGGTCGACCTCAACGACCTCGACTCCTCGCGCTGGGTCAACGTCGGCGGCGCCTCCGGCCACGCCTTCCACGACAACTACAACGACCAGACCGACCTCTGGCTCAAGGGCAAGCTGCTGACCTGGGCCTACTCGCCCGACGCGGTCGAGAAGGCCACCAAGCACAAGCTGGTGCTCACCACCGGCTGACGCCCGTACGGCCCGGCGGCCCCGTTCCCCCCAGGGGAGCGGGGCCGCCGCCGTTCCGGGGCACGGGGCAGCGGCGCTCCCCGGCCGAGCCGGCTCCTCAGCCGAGCCGGCGCACCCCCGAGGGCAGGACCGCCAGGTCCACCGGCCGGTCGTGCGGCTCGGCCGGCACCCCCTCCAGCAGCTCGTGCTCGTACAGCAGCACCGCCAGCACCGGCCGGGCACCGGAGCGGGCCAGCCGGGCCAGCACCCGGTCGTAGCTGCCGCCGCCCCGCCCCAGCCGCAGCCCGGAGCGGTCCACCGCCAGGCCCGGCAGCAGCACCACCGAGGCCTCCGTCACCGCCTGCGGCCCGAGCCGCGGGCCGACCGGCTCCAGCAGCCCGCGCCCGGCCGGGGCCAGCGCCTCGGGCCCCGCGTACGCGGCCCAGTCCAGGTCGTTGTCCGGCAGCAGCACCGGCAGCAGCACCCGCACCCCGCGCGCCCGCAGCGCGTCCAGCAGCGGCCGGGTCCCGGGCTCGGCGCCCACCGAGACGTACGCGGCCACCGTGGCCCCGGCGGCGGCCAGCTCCCCGGCGTGCCCGGCCAGGGCGTCGGCCGCCGCCGCGCGGTCCCCGGCGGCCAGTTCGCGCCGCCGAGCCAGCAGCCGTGTCCTCAGGCCGCTCTTCTCGTTGGGCATCCGATCCTCGTTCATCCGATCCTCCTGGCCTGCGCACCGTCGATGCGCAGAGCCTTCCACGCGAAGGGGCACCCCCCATTGACCACCCCGCTGCTGGTCCAGGCCCTGGCCGCACTGAGCGTCCCCGCACTGGCCGGCGCCGCCGCCCTCGGACTGCGCGGACGGCGGGAGCGGGCCGGGGCCGCCGCCGGGGCGCAGCGGCTGCGCGGGCGGATCGCCGAACTGGAGGAGCGCTGCGCCGACCTGGAGCGCACCGCCTCCTGCGACCCGCTCACCGGGGTGTGGAACTACCGCCACCTCCAGCTCACCCTGGACCGGGAGATCGAACGGGCCCGCCGCGCCGAGCACACCGGGCAGGCCGACGGCCCGCGTCCGCTCGCCGTGCTGATGCTGGCCATCACCGGCTTCGACGCGGTCGTCGCCGAGCACGGTCGGGGCCGGGCGGGCGCCGTCCTGCGCGACCTCGCCCAGCGGCTCGCGATGGAGATCCGCCGGGCCGACACCCTCGGCCGCTACGGCGGCGAGGAGTTCCTGGTGGTGCTGCCGGACACCGGCGCGGAGGGCGCCGCGCAGGTCGCCGAGCGGCTGGTCTGGTCGGTCCGCCGGCACCTGCTGCTGGACTGGTCCTCCGGCCCGCGCGAGTCCCGCCCGGCCGGCGGCAACGGCCTGACCGCCGCCGCCGGCATCGCCGTGCTGCCCGAGGACGGCGCCCACGCGGCCGTCCTGCTGCGCGCCGCCGACACCGCGCTCGCCGAGGCCCGGGCGGCCGGCGGCGACTGCTGGCGGCTCTCGGTCCGGTCCCCCGGGGAGCCCGGCCGGCCCCGCGCCGACCGCTCCGAACAGGCCGGTCGCCCGCCCGGTCACGGAGCGGAGCCCGAGCGTCACCGTTCGGAAAAGGCGGGTAGTCTGTCGGCCTGTGTCGGCCGGGACCACGTCTCCCGGCCGGTCGTGACCCATACGCCAGCCACCGTGGCCGGGCCCCGCGACGTGCTGTCCTGGCCGTCCGCCCGCGCTCGGCCGGGCGAAAACGTGCCTGAGTAAGGTAAACGCATGACGACGACCAACTCCCGAGTTCCGGTAACCAAGGCCGTGGTACCCGCGGCCGGACTGGGCACCCGCTTCCTCCCGGCGACCAAGGCCACCCCGAAGGAGATGCTCCCGGTCGTCGACAAGCCGGCGATCCAGTACGTCGTCGAGGAGGCCTCCGCCGCGGGCCTGTCCGACATACTGATGGTCACCGGCCGCAACAAGCGCGCGCTGGAGGACCACTTCGACCGCGCCTACGAGCTGGAGGAGCTGCTGGTCCGCAAGGGCGACGAGCAGCGCCTGGCCCGGGTCCGCGAGTCCGTCGAGCTGGCCAACATGCACTACGTCCGCCAGGGCGACCCGAAGGGCCTCGGCCACGCGGTGTCGGTCGCCGAGCAGCACGTCGCCGGCCAGCCCTTCGCCGTCCTGCTCGGCGACGACCTGATCGACCCGCGCGACCCGCTGCTCTCCCGGATGATCGAGGTGCAGCAGCAGCTCGGCGGCTCGGTCGTCGCCCTGATGGAGGTCGAGCCCTCCCAGATCCACCTCTACGGCTGCGCCGCCGTCAAGGCGAACGGCTTCGGCGAGGACGTCTTCCAGGTGACCGACCTGGTCGAGAAGCCCGAGCCCGGCGAGGCCCCGTCGAACTACGCCGTGATCGGCCGCTACGTCCTCGACCCGCTGGTCTTCGAGGTGCTGCGGGAGACCCCGCCCGGCCGCGGCGGCGAGATCCAGCTGACCGACGCCCTGCGCGAGCTGACCAACCGCGAGGCGGCGGACGGCGGCCAGGTGCACGGCGTGCTGTTCAAGGGCCGCCGCTACGACACCGGCGACCGGGCCGACTACCTGCGCGCTATCGTCCGTCTGGCCGCCGAACGCGAGGACCTGGGCCCGGAGTTCCGCTCCTGGCTGCGGGAGTTCGTCGGCTCCGAGATGCAGGCCTGACGCAGGACCGACCACGACAGAGAGCGAGCCGCCGATGACCGGGTCCACCGAGCACCGCACCACGCCCAGCGCCTGCTGCGACGCCGGAGCGGACCCGGCCCCGGCGGCCGCGCGGCTGTGGACGGTGGACGAGCACCTCGCCGACGTGCTGGCCGCGGTCGGCCCGCTGCCCGCGATCGAGCTCCAACTGCTCGACGCCCAGGGCTGCCGGCTCGACGAGGACGTGGTCGCCGACGGCGACCTGCCGTCCTTCGACAACAGCTCGATGGACGGCTACGCGGTCCGCACCGCCGACACCGACGGCGCCACCGACGCCTACCCGTCGGTGCTCTCGGTGGTGGGCGACATCGCCGCCGGCGCCGGTGAGCTGCCCCGGGTCGGCCCCGGCCAGGCCGCCCGGATCATGACCGGCGCCCCGCTGCCACCCGGCGCCCAGGCCGTCGCCCCGGTCGAGTGGACGGACGGCGGCACCGGCACCGGGGTGGCCGCCGCCGCGATGACCGCGCCCGTCCCGGACGAGGAGGTGCGGGTCCTGCGCCCGGTCGCCGAGGGCGCGCACGTCCGCCGGCGCGGCAGCGACGTCGCGGCCGGCACCCGGGTGCTGGAGGCCGGCACCCGGCTGGGCCCCGCCCAGCTCGGCCTGCTCGCCGCGATCGGCCGGCCCACCGTGAAGGTCCGCCCGCGCCCCCGGGTCGTGGTGCTGTCCACCGGCAGCGAGCTGGTCCAGCCCGGCGAGCCGGTCGGCCCCGGGCAGATCTCCGACTCCAACAGCTTCACCCTCACCGCGGCCGCCCAGGACGCCGGCGCCATCGCCTACCGGGTCGGTGCCGTCCCGGACGACGCCGACCGGCTGCGTGCCGTCCTGGAGGACCAGCTCGGCCGGGCCGACCTGATCGTCACCAGCGGTGGGGTCAGCGTCGGCGCGTACGACGTGGTCAAGGAGGTCTTCGAGTCCTACGGCGGGGTCGACTTCCGGCGCCTGCGGATGCAGCCCGGCAAGCCGCAGGGCTTCGGCCGGATCGGCGGCGCGGCCGGGGTGCCGCTGCTGGCCCTGCCCGGCAACCCGGTGAGCGCCTACATCTCCTTCGAGCTCTTCGTCCGCCCGGTCATCCGCACCATGCTGGGGGCGGCCGAGGTGCACCGCCCGGTCGTCCGGGCGCTCTGCCCGGCGGAGCTGCGCTCCCCGGCCGGCCGGCGGCAGTTCCTGCGCGGCCGCTACTCGGCGTTCTACGGCACGGTCGAGCCGGTGGGCGGCGCCGGATCGCACCTGGTCGGCGCGCTGGCGCGGGCGAACTGCCTGATCACCGTCCCCGAGGAGACCACCCGCCTGCCCGCCGGCAGCGAGGTGGACGTGGTGTTGCTGGACTCCTGATCCGTTCGCCGGACCGGGGAACGGTACGGTAGCGCCGTATTCGACCTGCGCGCCCCTGGAGTTACCCGTGACGACACCTCCCCCCGGCGACCGCCTCACCCACGTCGACGACCAGGGCGCGGCCCGGATGGTCGACGTCTCCGAGAAGGCCACCACCGCGCGCACCGCGGTGGCGGCCGGCCGGGTGCGGGTCTCCCCGCAGGTGGTCGAGCTGCTGCGCGGCGAGGGCGTGCCCAAGGGCGACGCCCTCGCGGTGGCCCGGATCGCCGGCATCATGGGCGCCAAGAAGACCCCGGACCTGATCCCGCTCTGCCACCCGATCGCGGTCTCCGGCGTCAAGGTCGACCTCGCGGTCGCGGACGACGCCGTCGAGATCACCGCCACCGTGAGGACCGCCGACCGCACCGGCGTCGAGATGGAGGCGCTGACCGCCGTCGCGGTGGCCGGGCTGACCGTCGTCGACATGGTCAAGGCGGTGGACAAGGGCGCCACGATCGAGTCCGTCCGGGTGCTGAGCAAGACCGGCGGCAAGAGCGGCGAGTGGTTCGCCCCGGAGGTGGACGCGTGACGCCCGCCGGGCGGGCGCTGGCCGTCACCGTCTCCAACCGGGCCTCGGCCGGGGTCTACGAGGACCGGGGCGGCCCGCTGCTGGTGGCCGGCCTGACCGCGATGGGCTTCACCGCCGACGGCCCCCGGGTCGTCCCGGACGGCGAGCCGGTGGAGGCCGTGCTGCGCGAGGCCGTCGCCGCCGGCTACGACGTGGTGCTGACCACCGGCGGCACCGGGATCTCGCCGACCGACCTCACCCCCGAGATGACGGCCCGGGTGATCGACCGTCACGTCCCGGGCATCGCCGAGGCCGTGCGCGCGTACGGCCGGGAGAAGGTGCCGACCTCGGCGCTCTCCCGCGGGCTCTCCGGGCTCGCCGGACGTACCCTGATCGTCAACCTGCCGGGCTCGACCGGCGGCGTCAGGGACGGCCTGGCCGTCCTGGAGCCGCTGCTCGCCCACGCCGTCGACCAGCTCGGCGGCGGGGACCACCCCCGGACCGACGCCCCGGCCCCCGGGGCTCCAGCATCCAGGAGCGGGCACTGAACGCCGGCTGGCCGGTAGAACTCCACGAGGGGGAGGTCGTGCTGCGCCCGATCCGGGCCCGCGACCAGCGCGAGTGGCAGGAGGTGAGCCGCCGCAACCGGGACTGGCTGCGCCGCTGGGAGGCCACCGTGCCGCCCGGCCCGGCGGGCCGGGCGGCCGGCCCCAGGCCGACCTACCGGCAGATGGTCCGCTTCCTGCGCGGCGAGGCCTCGGCCGGCCGGATGCTGCCCTTCGTCGTGCTCCACAAGGGGCAGCTGGTCGGCCAGTTGACCGTCGGCGGGATCACCTGGGGCTCGATGTGCTCGGCGAACATCGGGTACTGGGTGGACGAGGCGGTGGCCGGCCGGGGCATCATCCCGACCGCCGTGGCGCTTTCGGTGAACCACTGCTTCCGCACGCTCGGACTGCACCGGATCGAGGTCTGCATCCGCCCGGAGAACGGCCCGAGCCGCCGGGTGGTGGAAAAGCTCGGCTTCCGCTCGGAGGGAATCCGTCCGCGCTATCTCCACATCGACGGCGACTGGCGCGACCACCTCGTCTACGCGTTGACCGACGAGGAGGTCCCGGAGGGGATGCTGGAGCGCTGGCGGGCGCTCAGTTCCGGGCGCGGGGCAAGTAATTGAATGTATGTTCGAAAGAAATATCGATATGGCATCGAAGGCGCACCGGACCCGCACAAATAGCGGCAAAATAGTCGGAGAATCAGCTTGATCACACGACACGCCGTGCCAAATTGCTGCCAGGCCTTCCCCACCGCCCGTACGGTGTGAATCGTGAGCAGTAGCGGCCTTATCTACGCCGTCATCGTAGGGGCCTGGGCCGCCTATCTGGTGCCGATGTGGCTCCGCAGGCAGGACGAACTCAACGAGGCGCGCCCGACGGAACGCTTCAGCACCGCCATCCGCCTGCTGGCCGGGCGTTCGGCGCTGGAGAGGCGGGCGGCCCGGGCCCTGGGCGACGAACCGCGTGACGACGACAAGCAGAGCAGCGACGGCCCTCCCGAACGGGACGAGGCCGTCTCCGACGACCCCGCGCGGGAGCCCGAACCCCCGGTGCGGCGCCCGGCGGAACGGCCGGTCCCCGAGCCGGCGCAGGCCGGCACCGAGCGCAGGGCGCGACTGCTGGCCCGCCGGCGCCGGATGGTCACCGTCCTCTTCCTCTCCTTCGCGCTCGGCGCGGTGGTCGCCGCGGTGGCCGGACTGGCCTTCCTCTGGGTCCCGGCCGTCCCGGCGGTCCTCCTCACCCTGTACATCGGCCACCTGCGCAAGCTGGAGCGCCAGCGGTACGAGGTGAAGCTCGACCGGGTCCGGGCACCGACTCCGGCACCCGGTCCAGGGCGTGGCCGCCGAGGCCGAGGCGGTGGGCGGTGGAGGCGAGGATGTCGCCGAGCGGGATGCGGTAGGCG
>NZ_JBEZUT010000296.1:0-10695 GCF_040636595.1 Kitasatospora sp. NPDC036755 | reverse complement strand
CAAGAAGACCACGGCCACCGCCAAGAAGGCGACCGCCGGGGCCCGGCGGCCGGCCTGCTCCGCTCCCGGGGTCGGCACGCGCCGGCCGACGGGGCGTGTACAGCCGTTCGTGCTCCGGTTCGGACGGGTGTGCCGGGTGTGGCGCGTTCGCCTCAGCGTCACTCCGGGTAGTGGAACGGATGCACGGTGATGGCGGAGGGGGTGGGGTCAGGGAGTCGCGATGACGGAACACGAGCAGCTCGGCGCGCCCGCCGGCCCGGAAGGACACCCCGTCCGGCCCGAACGGGTGCCGCCCCAGGCGCCCGCGCCCGAACAGCGTGAACCGGGCGCCCGGCCCGGCCCCGAGGGAGACGGCGCCGCGGCCCCCTGGCCCGACATGATGCTGCCCCTGCTGCGCACCCCGACGGCCGACCGGCGGCCGGCGTTGCGCAGATGCCGCGGCCGTGACGGCTTCGAGGCCGGCACCGTCGAGCCGCAGATCGGCGAGGACGACGTCCTGATCCCGGTCGCGGGCATCCTCGACATCCTCGACAACTACGCGTTCGTGCGGACCTCCGGCTACCTGCCGGGCCAGAACGACGTCTACGTCTCGCTCGCCCAGGTCCGCAAGAACGGCCTGCGCAAGGGTGACGCCATCACCGGCGCGGTGCGCCAGCCGCGCGAGGGCGAGCGCCGCGAGAAGTTCAACGCCATGGTGCGGCTGGACTCCGTCAACGGCATGGACCCGGAGAGCGGCCGCGGCCGTCCCGAGTTCAACAAGCTCACCCCGCTGTACCCGCAGGAGCGGCTGCGCCTGGAGACCGACCCGGGCGTGCTGACCACCCGGATCATCGACCTGGTGTCGCCGATCGGCAAGGGCCAGCGCGGTCTGATCGTCGCGCCGCCGAAGACCGGCAAGACCATGGTGCTCCAGGCGGTCGCCAACGCGATCACCCACAACAACCCCGAGTGCCACCTGATGGTCGTCCTGGTCGACGAGCGTCCGGAAGAGGTCACCGACATGCAGCGGTCGGTCAAGGGCGAGGTCATCTCCTCGACCTTCGACCGCCCGGCCGAGGACCACACCACCGTCGCCGAGCTGGCCATCGAGCGCGCCAAGCGCCTGGTGGAGCTGGGCCACGACGTGGTCATCCTGCTGGACTCGATCACCCGCCTCGGCCGCGCCTACAACCTGGCGGCGCCGGCCTCCGGCCGCATCCTGTCCGGTGGTGTCGACTCGACCGCGCTGTACCCGCCGAAGAAGTTCTTCGGTGCCGCGCGCAACATCGAGAACGGCGGCTCGCTGACCATCCTGGCCACCGCGCTGGTCGAGACCGGCTCGCGCATGGACGAGGTGATCTTCGAGGAGTTCAAGGGCACCGGCAACATGGAGCTCAAGCTCGACCGGAAGCTCTCGGACAAGCGCATCTTCCCGGCCGTCGACGTGGACGCCTCCAGCACCCGCAAGGAGGAGATCCTGCTCGGCAGCGAGGAGTTGGCCATCGTCTGGAAGCTGCGCCGGGTGCTGCACGCGCTCGACTCGCAGCAGGCGATCGAGCTGCTCCTGGACAAGATGAAGCAGACCAAGAGCAACGCCGAGTTCCTGATGCAGATCGCCAAGACCACCCCCGGCTCCGGCGACTGACCGTAGCCGGACGGCTGTCGAAGCACGGAACCCCGGATCGCGCGAGCGGTCCGGGGTTCCGTGCGTCCGGACCGCTTTGTTCCAGAGTCGGGACAACTTGGGAGCGTTTGGATCATGTTGTCCGATTTACTCTGGACCGTATGGCCGAGCACAAGAGGGTCCTGAGTCGCCGCCGCAGAGTCCTGCGGACGGCCGCCTGCGCGTTCGCCGCGCTCGTCGTCCTCGGTGCCGGCGCGGCCCTCTTCGCCTACTTCAGGTTCAACGGCAACATCAAGAGCGTCGACATCGACGGCCGGCTCGGCGACGCCCGGCCGCCGGCCGCCACCGACGGCTCCTTCAACATCCTGGTGCTCGGGTCCGACTCGCGCTCCGGCGACAACGGCTCGATGGCCGGCGGGGACACCGGCGAGACCGCCCGCTCGGACACCGCGATGGTGGTGCACATCAACCAGGACCACTCCCGCGCCGAGGTCGTCTCGATCCCGCGCGACACCCTGGTCACCCGCCCCGACTGCGCTGACGCGAGCGGCCGGACGGTGGCCGGCGCCAAGCGCGCGATGTACAACAGCGCCTTCGAGAGCGGCGGCGCGGCCTGCGCGGTCAAGACCACCGAGCAGCTCACCGGCCTGCGGATGGACCACTACCTGCAGATCGACTTCGCCGGCTTCGCCCGGGTCGTGGACGCGATAGGCGGGGCCACCGTGACGACCACGGTGGCCATCCACGACAAGGACAGCGGGCTCGACCTGCAGCCCGGCGAGCACCACCTGGACGGCCAGCAGGCGCTGGCCTTCGTGCGCACCCGGCACGGCGTCGGCGACGGCAGCGACCTCGGCCGGATCGAGCTCCAGAAGCAGATGGTCAGGTCGCTGCTGCGGCAGGTCGGGGGGAGCGGGATGCTCACCAACCCGGTCAAGCTGTGGTCGATCGGCGACACCGTGACCAAGAGCATCACCACCGACTCCGCGCTCGGCTCGGTGAACTCGCTGGTGGGGCTCGCCCAGGAGCTCAAGGGGATAGGCCCGGACCAGCTGAGCATGGTCACCCTGCCGGTGGAGACCGCCCCCAGCGACCCGAACCGGGTGGTCCCGCAGCAGCCGCAGGCCGGGCAGGTCTGGGCGGCGCTCAAGGCCGACCAGCCGTTCCCGTCGGCGGTCGTCTCCGCGCAGCCGGAGAACCCCGCCCAGGCGGCTCCCACGGCCGCCGCGGCGCCCTCCGGGCGGACGGCGGGGAAGCCGACCGCGAAGGCCACCGCGGCCCGCTGAGCACGGCCGCGGGCCCGCGTCGAGGGGGTGCCGGAGAGGGCGGGGGCAGGGCGCCGGGGGCGTCCGGAATATCCCGGAACGCGACCCGGTTTGGGAAGATGCGGCTGGTCCTGGCAGACTGGTCCGTCGGTCCCGGTTCACGTGCGGTGCTCCAGCCGCCGACCCGGTGCCCTCCCGAAACCTAGGAGAACCCCTTGAAGCCCAACGTTCACCCCGAGTACGTGGTCACGCGCGTGACCTGCACCTGCGGCGCCGAGTTCACCACCCGCTCGACCGAGACCAGTGGCGAGATCCGCGCCGAGGTCTGCTCGCAGTGCCACCCGTTCTACACCGGCAAGCAGAAGATCCTCGACACCGGTGGCCGCGTGGCCCGCTTCGAGGCCCGCTTCGGCAAGCAGCACAGCGCGAAGGCCTAGCGCTCCCTCGGCGCCGGTTCCCGGCGCCCCCGTACTCGTTCCGGGGGCGCCAGGGGGCCGGCGCCGTTCGCGTCCCCCCGCACGTTCCGCACCCCCCACACGTTTCCGAGTCCCCGGGAAGAAGGCCACCCCATGTTCGAGGCAGTCGAAGAGCTCCTCGTCGAGCACGCCGACCTCGAGACGAGGCTGGCCGACCCGTCCGTCCACGCCGACCAGAACAACGCCCGCAAGCTGGCCAAGCGGTACGCCGAGCTGACCCCGATCACCCGGGTCTACCGGCAGTGGCGGCAGGCCGGCGAGGACATCGAGGCCGCGCGTGAACTCGCCGCCGAGGAGCCGGAGTTCCTCTCCGAGGTGAAGGACTCCGAGGCCCGCCGGGACGAGCTCACCGAGGAGCTGCGGCTGCTCCTGGTGCCGCGCGACCCGAGCGACGACAAGGACGTCATCCTGGAGATCAAGGCGGGCGAGGGCGGCGAGGAGTCCGCGCTGTTCGCCGGCGACCTGCTCCGGATGTACCTGCGCTTCGCGGAGCGGATCGGCTGGAAGACCGAGATCATCGACTCCAACGAGTCCGACCTGGGCGGCTACAAGGACGTCTCGGTGGCCGTGAAGACCAAGGGCAACGCCGAGCCCGGCCAGGGCGTCTGGGCCCGGCTGAAGTACGAGGGCGGCGTGCACCGCGTGCAGCGCGTCCCCGCCACCGAGTCGCAGGGCCGCATCCACACCTCCGCGGCGGGCGTGCTGGTCACCCCCGAGGCGGAGGAGGTCGAGGTCGAGATCCTCGCCAACGACCTGCGGATCGACGTCTACCGCTCCTCCGGCCCCGGCGGCCAGTCGGTCAACACCACCGACTCCGCGGTCCGGATCACCCACCTGCCGACCGGTATCGTGGCGTCCTGCCAGAACGAGAAGAGCCAGCTCCAGAACAAGGAGCAGGCGATGCGCATCCTGCGTTCGCGACTGCTGGCCGCCGCGCAGGAGGAGGCCGAGCGGGAGGCCTCGGACGCGCGCCGCAGCCAGGTCCGCACGGTGGACCGCTCCGAGCGGATCCGCACGTACAACTACCCCGAGAACCGCATCTCGGACCACCGCACCGGATTCAAGTCGTACAACCTGGACCAGGTCCTGGACGGCGACCTGAACGCGGTGATCCAGTCCTGCGTCGACAAGGACGCGGCGGCCAAGCTCGCCGCGGCCCAAGAGAACTGAGACCGGCGCGCCCCAGCCCGCGTTTCGCCCGAAGCCGGAGAAACAAGAGGTCGTACGGATGAACCTGCTGCTCGCCGAGGTGGCCCAGGCCACCCAGCGGTTGGCCGCGGCCGGCGTGCCGTCGCCGCGCTTCGACGCGGAGGAGCTCGCCGCCTACGTCCACAACGTCAAGCGCAGCCAGCTGCACACGGTGAAGGACGCCGACTTCGACGCCCGGTACTGGGAGGCGGTCTCCCGCCGGGAGGCGCGCGAGCCGCTCCAGCACATCACCGGGCGGGCGTTCTTCCGCTACCTCGAACTGGCGGTCGGCCCCGGGGTGTTCGTGCCCCGGCCGGAGACCGAGACGGTCGTCGAGTGGGCGATAGACGCGGTGCGCGACATGGACGTGGCCGAGCCGCTGGTGGTCGACCTGTGCTCCGGCTCCGGCGCGATCGCGCTCGCCCTGGCCCAGGAGCTGCCGCGCTCGACCGTGCACGCCTTCGAGCTGGACGAGGGCGCCCTGGAGTACACCCGGCGCAACATCGAGGCCAGCCCCGACCGCGCGCGGGTCACCCTGCACGCCGGTGACGCCACCAGGGCCTTCGAGGACGACCGCTCCTGGGACGGCCGCTTCGACCTGGTCATCTCCAACCCGCCGTACATCCCGCTCACCGAGTGGGAGTACGTCGCGCCGGAGGCCCGCGACCACGACCCGCAGATGTCCCTGTTCTCCGGCGAGGACGGCCTGGACACCATCCGCGGCATCGAGCGGGTCGCGGCCCGGCTGCTGCGCCCGGGCGGCGCGGTGGTGATCGAGCACGCCGACCAGCAGGGCGGCCAGGTGCCGTGGATCTTCAACGAGGAACACGGCTGGACGGACACCGCCGACCACCGTGACCTGAACAACCGGCCGCGCTTCACGACCGCCCGGAGGGTCGGGTCGTGAAGAGTCGAGCACCGTACGACCGCCCGGAGGGTCGGGTCGTGAACATCAAGCGCCGTACGACCGCGCGCAAGGCCGCGCTGTGACCACAGCGACGGCCGTGGTGACTGCCATGAGCCACTCCGGAAGGGGACCGCACCGATGAGCCGCCGCTACGACTGTGCCGATGCCGGGGACCGCGCCACCGGTCTGCGCGAGGCCGCCTCGGCCATCCGCCGCGGCGAACTCGTCGTGCTGCCCACCGACACCCTGTACGGGGTCGGTGCGGACGCCTTCTCCCCGGAGGCCGTCGGCGAGCTGATGGCCGCCCGCGGCCGCGGCCGCAACACGCCGTCGCCGGTGCTGGTCGGCTCGCCGACCACCCTGCACGGGCTGGTCACCGACTTCTCCGAGCAGGCCTGGGAGCTGGTCGACGCCTTCTGGCCCGGCGGCCTCACCCTGGTCGCCCGCCACCAGCCCTCGCTGCGCTGGGACCTCGGCGACACCCGCGGCACCGTCGCGGTCCGGATGCCGCTGCACCCGGTCGCGATCGAGCTGCTGAACGCCACCGGCCCGCTGGCCGTCTCCAGCGCCAACCGGATCGGCGGGCCCTCCCCGCTGACCTGTGACGAGGCGCAGGCCCAGCTCGGCGACGCGGTCTCGGTCTACCTGGACGGCGGGGCGGCCGTCGACTCCGCCACCTCGTCGATCGTCGACGTCACCGGCAAGGTCCCGGTCCTGCTGCGGGCCGGTGCGATCAGCGTCGAGCAGCTGAGGGAGGTCGTCCCCGACCTGGAGGCCGGCAGTTGACGCCGACCGCCTCGCTCCACGCCGGGCCGGGCATAGCGCCGTACCTGAGCGTGGGCCCCAGGCCGCTGGACCACTTCCGGATCCTGTTCGTCTGCACGGGGAACATCTGCCGCTCGCCGATCGCCGAGCGGCTGACCCGGCGTGAGCTGGACACCCGGCTAAGCCCCCGGGTGGCCGGGCGGATCCTGGTGGAGAGCGCCGGCACCTGGGGCCACGAGGGCGCGCCGATGGAGGACCACGCCGCGACCGTGCTCGACGAGTACGGCGCCGACAGCGGTGGCTTCACCGGCCGCGAGCTGCTGGACGAGCACGTGGTCGAGGCCGACCTGGTGCTCACCGCGACCCTGGACCACCGCGCCCAGGTGATCTCGATGGGCCACGAGGCGGGGCTGCGGACCTTCACGTTGAAGGAGTTCACCCGGCTGGTGCGGACGATAGACCCGGGCACCCTGCCGGACCCCCGGCGCGGCGCCGACGTCACCGAGCGGGCCCGCGCGCTGGTCCGGGCGGCCGCCGCGCTGCGCGGCTGGCTGCTGGCCGCCACCCCGGAGTCGGACGAGCTGGACGACCCGTACGGGGCGCCGATCGGCATGTTCCGCAACTGCGGCGAGGAGATATTCCACGCGGTCGACCCGGTGGTCACCGCGCTCACCGGCGTTCCCGCGCCGCGCTGACGCGCCGCCGCTGGCCGTCCTGCCCCGTCGCGCTCCCGCACCGCCCCGCCCCCGGGCTCCCTCTCCGGATGGCTCCCGGCGTCGAAGGGGGCCGTCCGGCCGCGGCTCGGCGAGCCGGGTCGCGGCGGCGGTCCTACGCTGGGTGACACAGTCCCCGCAGCGCCCGGGAGCCCCGCCATGACCGTCACCGATGCCGCGACCGGACCGACCGCGACCACCGGGCGCCCCTGGGCGTCCGGGGCGCTGCACCGGGCCGATCCGCAGCTGGCCGACCTGCTGGCCGCGGAGTCCGAGCGGCGCGCCGAAACGATCCAGCTGCTGGCGGGGGAGAACCTGACCACCCCGGCCGTCCTGGCGGCGCTCACCGGCCCGCTGATCGACAAGTACGCCGAGGGCTACCCGGGCCGCCGGCACCACACCGGCTGCGCGCTGGCGGACGCCGCCGAGCTGCTGGCGATCGACCGGGCCCGTGAGCTGTTCGCCGCCCCGCACGCCAACGTCCAGCCGCGGTCGGTGACTTCGGCGATGCTGGCGGCGTACGCGGCGCTGCTGCGGCCCGGCGACGGGGTGCTGGCGATGTCGCTGGAGCACGGCGGCCACCTCAGCTGCGGCTCGCGCGCCAACTTCTCCGGTCGCTGGTTCGCCTTCACCGGCTACGGCGTGCGCGAGTCCGACGGGCTGATCGACCTCGACCAGGTCCGCGACCTGGCCCGGGAGCACCGTCCCAAGGCCATCGTGGCGGGATCGATCTCGTACCCCCGGCACCCGGACTGGGCGGCGTTCCGGGAGATCGCCGACGAGGTGGACGCCTATCTGATCGCTTCCGCCGCGCAGATCACCGGGCTGATCGCGGCCGGGGTGGCGCCCTCCCCGGTGCCGTACGCGGACGTCACGGTGGCGGCCACCCACAAGCTGCTGCGCGGTCCGCGCGGCGGGCTGCTGCTGTGCACGGCGGAGCTGGCCGAGCGGATCGACCGGGCGGTGTTCCCGTTCAGCCAGGGCGGCGCGGCGATGAACGAGGTGGCCGGCAAGGCGGTGGCCCTCGCGGAGGCCTCCGGGCCCGCGTACCGGGCGTACGCGCAGCGGACGGTGTCCGGGGCGCGGGCGCTCGCCACGGGGCTCGCAGAGGCCGGAACGCGCCTGCTGACGGGCGGTACGGACACCCACCTGGTGACGGCCGACGTGAGCCCGCTCGGGGTGAGCGGCGCGGAGGCCGAGCGGCGCTGCGCCGCGGCCGGGCTGCTGCTCGGCAAGTGCGCGCTGCCGTACGACCCGGCCCCGGCCGCCGAGACCTCCGGCATCCGGCTGGGCACGGGCACCGTGACCAGTCAGGGGATGGGGGAGCCGGAGCTGACCGAGATCGCCGGGCTGATCGCGCGGGTGGTCACCGGTGGCGCGTCCGCCCCGGCCGCGGCGCGGGTCCGGGAGCTGGCGCTGGCCTTCGCCGACCGGGCCTGACGGAGGCCCTCGCCGAGTATCCGGATCTCCTACCCCGGAGGGCGAACCGCGATGCACGGTCCCGGCGTCCGACTCAATAAGGTGTGTGCCGTGGCGACGCACCTCGAACCCCGGGAAGGCAGGGGAGTACCTTCGGTACCCCCCCGTTCGACAGTGATGCAGGAGGCCAGTGGTGCGTGAGTATCTGCTGGTGCTGTTCTGCACCGCCGCCGTCACCTACCTGCTGACCGGCCCGGTGCGGAAGTTCGCCATCGCGGCCGGCGCCATGCCGCCGGTGCGCGCCCGCGACGTGCACCGCGAGCCCACGCCGCGGCTCGGCGGCATCGCGATGTTCGGCGGACTGTGCGCGGGCATCCTGGTCGCCTCGCAGCTCGACAACCTGAGCAAGGTGTTCTCCCAGGGCACCGACATCCGCGCGCTGCTGTCCGGGGCCGGGATCATGTTCCTGCTCGGGGTGCTGGACGACAAGTGGGGCGTGGACGCGCTGGTGAAGCTCGGCGGCCAGATGATCGCGGCCGGCGTGATGGTCTGGCAGGGCGTCACGGTGATCACCCTCCCGGTGCCCGGCGTCGGCCCGGTCGCGGTGAGCCCGACCCAGGGCATGGTCATCTCGGTCACCCTGGTCGTCGTCATGGTCAACGCGGTGAACTTCATCGACGGCCTGGACGGTCTGGCCGGCGGCATGGTCTGCATCGCCGCGATGGCGTTCTTCCTGTACAGCTACCGGCTCTGGTACGGCTACACGATCTCCGACGCGGCCCCCGCCGTGCTGTTCAGCGTGCTGCTGATCGGCATGTGCCTGGGCTTCCTGGCGCACAACATGCACCCCGCGCGGATCTTCATGGGCGACTCCGGCTCGATGATGCTGGGCCTGATGCTGGCCGTCGCCGCGATCTCCATCACAGGCCGGGTCGACCCCGACCTGATCAGCAGCGAGACCGGTTCGCAGACCGCCACCGTGCACACCCTGGTGCCGATCTACATCCCGCTGCTGCTGCCGCTGACGGTCATCGCCCTGCCGCTGGCCGATCTGCTGCTCGCGGTGGTGCGCCGGACCTGGGCCGGCCAGTCCCCGTTCGCCGCGGACAAGCGGCACCTGCACCACCGGTTGCTCCAGGTCGGTCACTCGCACAGCCGTGCCGTACTGATCATGTACTTCTGGGCCGCGCTGATCGCCTTCGGCACGGTGGCCTTCTCGGTGACCAACACCGGCCGCACCGTCGTCCTGGCACTCGCCGGGCTCTGCCTGGTCGGCCTGGTGGTGCTGCTCACCCCGCGGTTCCGGCCGCGCGCCCCGCGGGCGGTGCAGTCCTTCGTCCCCCCGCGCTACCGCCGCCGGCAGACCGGTCCGATGGCCGAACTGTCGGCGAAGGACAAGCAACTCCTCGGTGAAGCCGGCGAGGGATCCGGCGTGGGGTCCACCGCGACCGGCCGACACGACAGGGCCACCGGCCGCCGCTGACAAGGGAGTTGATGTCCCCTCAGAGGGCGTTCACCCGAATGGCGGAGCCGTTGCGCCGTTGGTGTGACAGGTGCCACACATTCATGGTAAAGCTCTCATCAAATAGTTTGTGATACCGTTCACGAGTATCGAGAACACGCCGAAAGACCTGACAGGTGGATGACTTCCGTCCCTGTCGGTCTCCCTCACCGGGCCCGTCGTTCCCATGGCGGCCCGCGGCGATGCCTCGGTCCGGTGTCATCCGCCACCGCTGTGCCCGTCCCCCCGCCATCGACATGCCGCCGGAGCTGCCGACATGCCGTCCACCGACGCCCGGATCCTCCGAGGCGCCGCGATTCCCACTGCGGTCGCCGGGATCATCGCCATGGCGATCTCCTTTGCCGTTGCCGGTGGGAAGGGGCTGCTCGGCGCCCTGTTCGGCGCGCTCCTCGTGATGGCCTTCTTCAGCTTCGGCCAGGTCGCGCTCGACCGGCTGACCAGGTCGAACCCGCAGATCATGATGGCCGCGGCGCTGCTGGTGTACACCACGCAGATCCTGCTGGTCGGCATCGTGCTCGCGGTGTTCAAGGACACCGAGCTGTTCAACCGGCAGGCCTTCGCGTTCACCCTGCTCGGCTGCGCCCTGATCTGGACGGGCTTCCAGGTGCGCGGAGCACTCAAGGCCAAGACCTTCTACGTCGACCCCGACGCCTCCGAAAAGAAGGGCGACAAGCCCTCCGACAAGGGGCGTCAACAGTGACGAGGCCCAACTGTCCCCCCAACGAGGGGGGCGGTGTTTATGCCGCGCTGACGGGCTGCTATCGTCCGTCGCAACAACGGAGTACGGGAAGAGGCCAGGTCTGTCCGGACAGCGGACGGATCGCCCCCCTGATCCGC
>NZ_JBEZUT010000295.1:0-10721 GCF_040636595.1 Kitasatospora sp. NPDC036755 | reverse complement strand
CGGGACTGGCCGCGCGAGCCGGTCGCGCCGCTCCCCCCGGCGCACCGCAAGCTGCCCGACGTGCCGGTGCTGCTGCTCGGCGGCGACCGGGACCTGGCCACACCGTACGAATGGCTCTACGAGCAGGCCGAGTTCACCCACCACCCGCGGATCGTGATCGTGCCCGGGGCGGCCCACTCGGTGCAGAACCGGGCGGCCGACCCGGCCGGGCGGCAGGCCGTGTACGACTTCCTGCTGAACTAGCGGAGGACCGGCACCGCGAAACCCGTTCGACCGGGCCACGTCCCTCGGGGAGCATACGAACATGGAGTTCCTCTGCTACCACCGGGACCGGCCCGGGTCCCTGCCGCTGCGCCACGCACTGTTGGAAGAGCACTGGTCCTACATGGACCGGTACGAGGAGGAGATGATCGCCCGGGGGCCGACGCTCGGCGACGACGGCGCCACGCTCACGGGCAGCCTGCACATCCTCGACCTCCCCGATCCGGCCGCCGCCCGCGCGTTCGCCTTCGACGAGCCGGGCTACCAGGCGGGCGCCTACCGGGACGTGCTGCTGCGGCGGTGGCGCAACCTGCTGGGGCGCACCATGTGGGACTTCCCCGGCGGCCGGGAGGACGGCAACCGGTACCTGGTGCTCGGCCTCGGCGCGGGTCCGGCCGCCGACCTCGACGTGCCGGCCGACCGGAGCGAACTGATCGCCTACGGGCCGCTGCTGTCCGACGACGGCACGGGCTGGTTGGGTACGGCGGTGCTGCTCCGGGCGCCGGACCGGGAGGCGGCCCGGGCCGTCCTGACCGCGGACCGGTACGCCGACGTCGAGGTGCACGACTGGCGCTTCGGGGGCCGCTCCTGACCGCCCGACGGCCGGCGGGCCGCCGCGAGGACGTGACCGGGCCGTTCCCGGACGGCCGGGGGTCTCAGCTTCCCGGGGCGCCGGCCTGACCGCGGAAGGTGTTGCGGTAGGCCTGGGGCGAGACCCCGATCGCGGCGTGCAGGTGCTGCCGGAGGGAGGCCCCGGTGGCGAAGCCGATCTCGGTGGCGATCCGGTCGACCGGGAGGTCGCTGGTCTCCAGCAGGTGGCGGGCCCGGTGCAGCCGTTGCCGGATCAGCCAGCGGCCGGGGCTGGTGCCGGTCTCCTCCTGGAAGCGGCGGGCGAAGGTGCGCGGGCTCATCCGGGCGTGGGCGGCCAGCTCGCGGAGGGCGAGCGGGCGGTCGAGGTGTTCCAGGGCCCAGGCCTGGGTCGCGGCGGTGCCGTTGGCGCCTTCCGGGGGCACCGGCTGTTCGATGTACTGGGCCTGGCCGCCCTCGCGCCAGGGCGGCACCACGCACTGCCGGGCGACCTGGTTGGCGGCGGCGCTGCCGTGGTCGGAGCGCACCACGTGCAGGCAGACGTCGAGGCCGGACGCGGCTCCCGCCGAGGTCAGGATGTCGCCGTCGTCGATGAACAGCACGTCGGCGTCGAGGTCGACCCGGGGGAACATCCGGCGGAAGGTGGGCGCCAGCGCCCAGTGGGTGGTGGCGGGGCGCCCGTCCAGCAGACCGGCGGCGGCGAGCGCGAACGCGCCGGTGCAGATGGAGACGATGCGGGTGCCGGGGCGGATCCGGGCGAGGGCGCCGCGGGCCGGCTCCCGCAGGTCCGCCGTGACGTGGTGCAGGCCGTACGGCGGGATGACGACCGTGTCGGCGCTCTCCAGGGCCTCGGGGCCGTGCCCGACGGTGATCGTGAAGTCGGCGTCGGTCGCGACCGTCCGGTCCTCCGTCGCCGCGCAGGTCACCACCTCGTAGGCGCCCGGCACGCCGGGGAAGACCCGGTTGGGCATGCCCAGCTCGAAGGGGTAGACGCCGTCGAGGGCGAGGACGACGACGCGGTGCGGCGGCCGGCCACCGGCGCCGGGGGGTTCGATCGCAGCCATGGCACGATCCTATCGGTCTTTGGCAATCTTGCCATTTCGCAGGTCAGGGCCGTGGCCGCAGGCTGGATCCATGACCACGAACACCATGCGAGCCATCACCCAGACCACCCTCGGCGAGCCGGACGTCCTCCACGGGGCCGAGGTGGAACGGCCCGTGCCCGGCGCCGGGCAGGTCCTCGTCGCCGTCCACGCCGCCGGGGTCAACCCCACCGACTGGAAGCACCGCCGCCACGGCTACTTCCTCGGGCAGCCGCCGTTCACGCTCGGCTGGGACGTCTCCGGCACCGTCGAGGCGGTCGGCCCGGGCGTCTCGCTCCTCGCCCCGGGCGACGAGGTCTTCGGCATGCTGCCCTACCCGTACGGCGCCGGCTCGCACGCCGAGTACGTCACCGGCCCCACCAGGGCCTTCGCCCCCAAGCCCGCCGCGCTGAGCCACACCGAGGCCGCCGCCCTCCCCCTGGTGTCGCTCACCGCCTGGCAGGCCCTCGTCGACACCGCGCGGGTCCGGCCGGGGCAGCGGGTCCTGGTGCACGCGGCGGCCGGCGGCGTGGGGCACGTCGCCGTGCAGATCGCCAAGGCGCGCGGCGCGTACGTCATCGGCACGGCGTCGGCCGCCAAGCACGACTTCGTCCGGGGCCTGGGCGCGGACGAGGTGATCGACTACCGCACCGCCGACTTCGTCGAGGAGGCCCGGGACGTCGACGTGGTCCTGGACACGCTCGGCGGGGAGGACCGGCTCCGATCGCTGGAGACCCTCCGCCCGGGCGGCCTCCTGGTGTCGATCCTCCCCCAGGGCCTCGAAGGCCTGGCGGCACGCGCCGCCGAGCTGGGGGTGCGGGCGACGGCCCTGCTGGTCGAGCACGACCGGCAGGGCATGGCGGAGATCGCCGCCCTCGTCGAGTCCGGCCGGCTGCGCGCCCACGTCTCCGCCACCTACCCGCTCGCCGAGGCCGCCCGCGCCCACGCCGAGGGCGAGACGGGCCGCGTCACGGGGAAGCTGGTGCTCACCGTCCGGCCGTGACGGGCCTCGGGCCGCCGGTCACCAGCCCCCCGATGGCCGGCCGGTCCCGGATCCGCGGCGGCGCTCCCGCCCGGAGGCCTGATGCGGGGTGAGGCGGGCGCTCGACCGGTCGGAAAACGACCGGACCGGGTCAGAGTCGGGCCGATTCGGGCAGGGTGGGACGATATCTGCCATGTCTAGCAAGTCTCCATCGGCCCGGGTTCTCGACGCCCCGCCCGAGCCGCTCCACCGCCTACTCCTCGACCTGGGCGAAGCCCTGCTCGGCGGTGGCCTGCCCGTCCATGACGTCGAGGAGGAACTCCGCCGGCTCGGAGGGGCGTTGGGGGCTCCGGAGGTGCGGGTCGCCGCGCTGACCAACGGGCTGTTCGTCTCGCTCCGCGCGGACGGGGCCACCACGTTCCGGCCGGTCGGCGGCGCGCTGCGGTTCGAGCAGACGGCCGACGTCCTCCACCTGGTGCACCGGCTGCGGGCGGGCGAGCTCGACGGGCCCCGGGCGCTCGCCGAACTGGACGGGATCCGGCGGGCACCGGCCCGCTGGCCCGCGTGGGTGGCGGACCTCGGGGCGCTGCCGGTCGGCGTGGGGGTCTGCCTCTTCCTCCAGCCGGCGGCGGCCAACGTCCTGGCGGCCGGGCTCGGCTCGCTGATCGTGGTCGGGCTGACCGTGCTCGCCCGGCGGCTGCCGCACCTGCGGCCGCTGCTGCCCGTCACGGCCGGCTTCCTGGTCGCCCTGCTGGTCCTGGCCCTCGCGCGGGCCTCGCTGCTGGACGGGCCGCTGCGGACGATCGTCGCCACCCTGGCGATCCTGCTGCCGGGCGGACTGCTGGTCACCGGCCTGTCCGAGATCGCCGCGGGCGCGGCCAGCGCGGGCACCGCCCGGCTGGTGTCCGGCGCGGTCCAGCTGGCCCTGTTCCTCGCCGGAGTGGCCGCGGCCGCGACGGCGGTCGGCATGCCGGCCACCGCGCTGGCCAACGTCCAGGTCGCCAAACCCGGCTGGTGGGTGATCGCGCTGGGCCTGGCGATCGCGGTGGCCGGAGTGGTCGTCAACGTCCACACACCGCCCTCGGCCATCCCGTGGATCGTCGCCGTGATCGCGGTCAGCGTCACCGCCCAGGTGGCGGTGGGGTCGGTGCACGGCGCGGCGATAGGCGGCCTGGCGGGGGCGGTCGCCGCCGCGGTCGCGGCCACCCTGGTGCACTGGCTGCCGGGCGGTCCGCTCTGGCAGGTGCTCTACCTCCCGGCGTTCTGGATCGTGGTGCCGGGCTCCTTCGGCCTGCTGAACACCGCACAGATCGAGGTCGGGAACGGGGCGCAGTCGGTCCTGGCCGCCGTGTCGGCGGTCTTCGGGGTGTCGATCGGCACCCTGATCGGCGCCGTGATCAGCCGGATCCCCCACCCCTCCCGCGCCGTGCCGCTGCCCCGGGTCTGAGCCCGGGGCCGCGGCACGACGGTGGCGCCCACCGAACGGCTCCCGGGCGGGCGAGGGCGGCCGGTCAGGGTTGGCGGAGGGCCTCGGTCAGGCGGTGGGCGGCCTCGACGACGGCCTGGGAGAGGGTGGCGCCGGGGTGGCGGGTGAGGCGTTCGATCGGGCCGGAGACCGAGACGGCCGCCACCACCCGGTTGGACTGGCCGCGCACGGGCGCGGAGACGGAGGCCACCCCGAGCTCCCGCTCGCCGACGGACTGGGCCCAGCCGCGCCGCCGTACGCCGCTCAGGGCGGTGGCCGTGAAGCGGGCGCCCTGCAGACCGCGGTGGAGCCGCTCGGGCTCCTCCCAGGCGAGCAGGACCTGGGCGGCGGAGCCGACCTTCATGGGGAGGGTGACGCCCACCGGGACGGTGTCGCGCAGGCCGGAGAGGCGCTCCGCGGAGGCCACGCAGATCCGGACCTCGCCCTGCCGCCGGTAGAGCTGGGCGCTCTCGCCGGTGAGGTCGCGCAGCTGGGTGAGGACCGAGCCGGCCGCGGCCAGCAGCCGGTCCTCTCCGGCGGCCGACGAGAGCTCGCCGAGCCGGGGGCCGAGCATGAACCGGCCCTGCATGTCCCGGCTGACCAGGCGGTGGTGTTCCATCGCGACGGCCAGCCGGTGGGCGGTGGGCCGCGCCATGCCGGTGGCGGCGACGAGGCCGCCCAGGGTGGCGGGGCCTGCCTCCAGGATGCCGAGGATCGAGGTGATCTTGTCGAGCACGCCGACGCCGCTCGTGTTCTCCATGGGTGGGGTACTCCAGTCTCAATGCCCGGGAGCAGCGGGTGGGCGCTGCTCACGGCGGCTCCTGGCGGGGAACCGGGGGTGGTCAGCGAGGACGGGCCGGAGAAGTCGGCCGATTGCCTGCGCCGGGCACGAGACGGGTACGCGAAAGCGCCGGGGCGGGAAGCGCCCGGGCGAAGGACAGCACAGAGAGCACCGTGTCTCCTCATCTTTCCCGCGCCACATTGGCGACAGGCCGGAGTTGGCACTGACCCCGGACGGCACGGCGCGTACTTCGGACGCCGGGTCGAACGGGGAGTTGCCGGGGCTTCGTAGGGCCGGTCCCTCCACCCCTCTGGATGATTCGCCAGGAACGATACAAGACTCCCCGGGCCGCTCGGCAAGCCCCCCCGCCTTCGGCCGTCGCCGCACGGGGTCACCCGGGGTCCCCCGGGGCGGTGCGGGGCCCGCGCCGGCCCCGCTCAGCGGTGGCACCCGGACGGCCGGGCCCCGCCGGTCAGCCGCCCTGATCAGCCCTCCTTCACGACCCTTCCGACGCACAGCGCCCAGATCACCAGGACGTCGATCGCGATCAGGACGACGGCCCACGCCGGGTAGTAGGGCAGCCACAGGAAGTTGGCGATCACTCCCAGCGCGGCGACGACGACACCGACCGCCCGGGCCCACACCGCGCCGCTGAAGACCGCGATGCCCGTCACCACGATGAAGGCCCCGAGGATGACGTGGATCCATCCCCACCCCGCGGTGTCCATCGAGTACACGTAGTTGCGGGTGACGACGACCAGGTCGTCCTTGGCGATGGCGGAGATCCCCTCGGTGATCGCCATCAGACCGCCGGTGATCAGCATGACCCCCGCGAAGATGGTCCATCCGGACGCGTAGGGGTGCCGTTGGGGCTGGCGGATCTGGCTGCTGCCGACTCCGCTGACGCTGCTGGTCATGTCAGTGACTCCTTCGGTGGCGACCGCCTCACGGGCAGCGGGAGGCGGGGGGACGGGCTCGCATGGCGACCGCCTGGGAGGCTCGGCGCACGGAGGGCCCCGGAACGGAAGTCCTACGTTCACGGTAGGTCCGGATGCCCGTCCTGTCGTGGGACGGCGGACCGGCCCCACCCCGGCACGGCGTCCCGCCCCCAACCGCGCCCCCACCGCGCCCCGAGCCCGCCCGAGCCCGCCCGGACCTTCCGGACCGGCCCCGCCGCTTGACCTTGCCACCGTGTCAAGCCCTTCACTGTGGCCCAGGAGGTGGTCCCGATGACCAGGCCGGAAGAGGACACGAACACCCTGCGGGCACTGCGGGGGCTGGCACACGAGGACGCGTCGGTGCGCCTGCGGGCGGCACTCGCCGTCGGCACGCACCCGCACCCGGGGCTCGTCGGCGGACTCGTCGAGCGGTGCGCGGTCGAGCCCGAGTTCCCGGTGCGCGAGATGCTCACCTGGGCGCTCACCCGGCACGACGCCGAGGAGACGCTCCCGCTGCTGCTCGACGAGGTCCGAGCGGAGCGTGCCCAGGCCCGCAGCCAGGCCCTGCACACCCTGTCCAAGATCGGGGACCGGCGGGCCTGGCCCGCGATCACGCCCGCGCTGCTCGCCGACGCCGACGAGGAGGTGGCCCGCAGCGCCTGGCGGGCCGCGGTCGTGCTGGTGCCCGAGGGTGAGGAGCCCGCGTTGGCCGTAGTCTTGGCGGCCCAGCTCGGACGCGGCGGACCCGGGACGCAGCTGAGCCTCAGCCGGGCACTGATCGCGCTCGGGGAGGCGGTGCTGCCCCTGCTGGGCGCCGCGGCGACGGCCCCGGACCCCCGGGTCCGCACCCACGCGCTCGCCACCGAGCGGCTGTGGCGCGACCCGGACGCCGGATTCGAGTCCGCGATCGAGGAGGCGAAGCGTGCGGCGGTCTTCGGCGAGGGCCGCCAGGAGGGACGGTAGGCAGTGCTGATCGGCGACGTCGCGCGGCGGTCCGGGGTCAGTGCCCGCATGCTCAGGCACTACGAGTCGCTCGGACTGGTGCGGCCGACGGGGCGTACCGGCTCCGGCTACCGCCGGTACTCCGACGAGGACATCCGGCGGATCTTCCACATCGAGAGCCTGCGCTCACTGGGCCTGTCGCTGCGCGACGTCGGACGGGCGCTCGACGATCCCGGCTTCGCCCCCGCCGACCTCGTCGACGACCTGATCCAGCGCACCCGCGAACGCATCGCCGCGGAGACCGAGCTGCTCACCCGGCTGCGGCGGATCGACGCCGCGGAGCCGGCCGGCTGGGAGGAGGTCCTCCAGGTCGTCGCGCTGCTCCAGGCCCTGGAGTCCAAGAGCCCGGGGGCGCGGCAGCGCGCCGCCCTGTCCGCGGGCGACGCGGTGCTGTCCGCCGGCGAGGACGTGGCGGTGCCGGTGGAGGCCCTGGTCGAGGCCGTGCTGGGCGAGTCGGACCCGATCGTCGCCGGCGCCCTCCGGTGGGCGCTGGAACGGTCCGGCGGGGACGCGACGGCGCTGCTGGCGGAGGGCCTGCGCTCGCCCGCGGCCGAGGTGCGCGAACGGGCCGTCCGCTCCCTCGCCGAACTGCCGGACGACGCGGCGACCGCCCTGTTGCGGGACGCCCTCGCGCACCCCGACGCCGTGGTCCGCCGGTACGCGGCCCTGGCGCTCGGGGCCCGCGGGGTGGCCGAGGCGGTCCCGACGCTCATCGGCATGATCGTCGAGGCGGTGAACGACGCCGACGCGGCCGACGCCCTCGGCACGCTGGCCCGCGACCCCGCGCTGGCGGACCGGATCGCCACCGGGCTCGTCGACCGCCTCGCCCACGGCGCGGTCGGTCCGGACGCGCGCCGGCGGCTGGCCCAGGCGCTCGCGGACGTCCCCGGCGGCACCACGTCCCGCGCCCTCGAAGCGCTCACCCGGGACGAGGACCGTGCGGTCGCGCTGACCGCGACGTACATTCTCAAGCTGCGCACCCCGCGATAGGCCGCGGGGGGCGGGAACGGGGGTGGGCGTGACACGGGCCGGACGGTTCCGTCGGCAGCGGCGGCTGTTCCTCTCGGTGGCGGTCGACACGTTCGGCTCCGGCGTCTTCCTGCCGCTGTCGCTGCTGTTCTTCGTCACCGTCCGGCACTTCCCGGCCGCCGCCGCGGGAACCGCCGTGACGGCCGGGTCGCTCGCCTCCTTCGCCGTCGTACCGCTGTGCGGACGGCTCGTCCAGGCCCTGGGGCCCAAGTCCTGCCTGCTCGTCAGCAACCTGCTGACCGCGCTCGGGTACGGCCTGTTCTTCGCCGCCGGGAACCTGGCCGCCGTCGCGGGCGCCACCTTCCTCGTGACGGCCGCCGACCGGCTCTACGGGGCCGCCTGGCCCACCCTGGTCGCCCGGTTCGCGAAGCCGGAGGAACTCACCGAGTGGTTCTCCGCCGTCACCGTGCTCAAGACCACCTCGCTGGGGGTCGGCACCCTGGGGGCGACCGCCCTGATGGCGCTCGCCGGCGGCCACGGCCTGCTGCTCGCGCTCGCCCTCAACAGCGCGAGCTCCCTCCTCGCGGCCGCCCTCCTGCTCGGGGTCACCGTGCCGGCCGCGGACCGGCCCGGGCCGCGGGAGAGGAGGTCGGACACCCGGGCGGCGCTCGCCGACCGCCCCTTCCTGTCCCTGGTCGCCTCCCAGACGCTGTTGTCGGCGGCCTGGCTGGTCCCGACCGTCGCCTTCCCGATCTACCTCGTGGAGACCCTCCACCAGCCCGCCTACTGGCCGACCGTCGTGGTCGCCGTCCGCTACGCCACCGCCACCACCCTGCAGATGAGGATCAGCCGCCGGGTGTCCGGCTGGACCCGCTCACGGGTCCTGCGCCTGGCCATCGGCGCGGCAGCCGCCGCCATCGCCCTGACCGCCACGATCTCCACCGCCCCGCACGCCCTCCAGGGCCCGCTCGCCGTCCTCGTGGCGGCCGTCCTCGCCCTCGCCGAGCTCGCCTCCAAACCCACCGCGGCGGCGGCGGCCGTCGCCCTGGCCCCCAAGGGCGACGAGGGCCCGTACATGTCCCTGTTCCAGCTGACCTGGACGGTGTCCTACGCCGTCGGCCCCGCCGTCATCGGCCTCGGCCTGCAGAACCCCCCACTGCTCTGGACGGCCCTCGCCGCCTGCGTCGCGGCCAGCGCCCTCGCCCACCGCCTCCGCACCCCGCTCCGGCCTACCACCCCGCTGCGCGAGGACGTCGAAACCCCCTGACCCGCCCGCCCGTTCAGCCCCGGGCCCGGCAAGCATCGAACCCACCGGCAGCCGGGGCGGCAGCACGAGCCCCCGGCCCCGGCCGCGCGGAGCGCCCAACCCCTCTCGCCCTCAGACCGGTTCGGCCAGGAGCCGACTCCCACGAGCGACGAGCCCACCGACAGGCCGGGGCCGGCAGCCCGCCGCCGCCCCCACCGCTCCGGACGACCCCCACCACCTGCCTCACCGCCGGCACCCGCGTCCACCGCCTCACTTCGCGAGTCCACCGGAGCCCTTGCCCAGAAGGCACGTTCGGCCACGGACCGCCTCCCGGACGAACCCGCCCTTCAACGGGCGACGAGCCCACCGGCAGCCGGGGCGGCGACACGACACCACCGCCCCCGGCCCGCAGTCTCCGCTCACCCGCCCGACCCCATGCGGAACCCGAAGGGCCGTCGCCGCGCAGCCGGTACGAGAGCACGGCAGGCGGAACCACCCGCACACCGCGACCACCGGCGCCCGAACGGCAGTCAGGGCCGGACGGGCGGGTGCTCCGCGAGGCCGTAGGCGCGCAGTTGGTACGGGAGGGTGGCCGGGCGGCGCCACTGGAGGTCGAGGCCGCAGGCGCCGAGGACGGCGCCGAAGGCGTGCCGCATGGCGTCCTGGACGGCGGTGCGGGCCCGGACGGCCCGCTCGTCGTCGGCGGCGGACAGTCGGCGGGAGGGGTTCCACCGGAGGTCGGCGACACCGGTGCTGTCGTCGCCGTCCTCGACGGCCTGGCAGGGTGCGAGGGTGATGCCGGGCGCGTGCTGGTGGTCGGCGACCGGCAGCCCGGCGAGTGCGGCGGTGCGGCGCACCGCGCCGACGACGTCCGCGCGGATGCCCAGGTCCTGCGGGCGGGACCCCACGGGGGCGGAGGCATCCCGTCCGGCGACGGTGATCGGGGCGGGGGCGGGGCCGCCGGTGGGCCGCACCCTGGTCTCCCCGTCGGGCCGGCCGGCCGACACCTCGATGCCGAAGGCCGGCAGGAACTCCGCCAGCGCGTTCTGCATGCTGCTGCTGACGACCCTCCGGGCGGCGGACGCCGGCTGCTGTGACTGTTCCATGGCCGCGGCGGCGGCCAGCCGGGGGCCGGGCTCCCAGTGCAGGGCGATCAGGCCGGCACAGTCGTCGGAGTCGTCGTAGGGCCGGGCCGGGCGCAACTGGACGCCGGCTCCGTACCCGCCGTACCCGACGGGCAGGCCGGCCAGCAGGACCGCCTCGGTGACGCGGTCGGCGAGCGCCGGGTCGATCCGGGGCCCGCCCTGGGTCGTCATGACAACTAGATTGACACTGAATCATCTTCATGACAAGTAACTTGTCAAGGCTGGGTGAAAGTGGCGTCTGGGACTCCAGTACGGGGGCTGA
>NZ_JBEZUT010000294.1:0-10812 GCF_040636595.1 Kitasatospora sp. NPDC036755 | reverse complement strand
GTCCTCCGGGACCTCGACCCGGGCTTGGAGAGCAGGTCCGGGCTTGACTATCAGCCTGATTCCGCTGTCCAGGAGAAGCTGCCGACGCCCTGCGGTGTCCCGGGCCTGCCAAGCCGTCGCGTACGTTTCGTCGGAGTCCTCCAGAATCCACTGCGCCGGCCGCTGCGGCAGGGCTTCGAGCTCCTCTCGCCGGTGGAGCAGCGCCCGCATGCGTTCCTTCCACTCGTCCTCGTCCTCGCGACCGACGATCAGGCCTTCGTCCTTCTCCTCGCGAAGGCCCTTGATCGCCCGCTTGACCACGGCCAGATCCTCCGAGTGGTCCTCCCCCGGGATGTACCGGCGCACTGGAACGTGCTTGTCGCCGACCTTTGCGATGAAGGTCTCCTCGATCAGGTCTTCCAGTTGCTGGGAGGGCTGAGACGTTCCGCAATTCGCCCTCCCCTTCGCGCTCCCGCTCGGGCAGTGGTAGTAGCTGTAGACCTTTCCGCTCGACTTCTTCGGAGCGTTCTTCTGATAGAGCGGCCCGTTGCACGCGTCGCAGAAGGCAATGCCGAGCAACGCTGACGTGGAGAAGGTCCGCGTCTTCTTCGTGGATCTGGCCGCGAGCGCGGGCTCCAGTCTGGCCCACAGCTCTCGATCGAAGACCGGGTCGGCAATCTTGATCGGCAGCCCGTCGGCACCGCGGGTCTCCTTGCCACGGTGGAGTTTGTACCCACGCAGCGACGGGGTCCTGAGCAGGTCGGCGACGACGCTGGTGGCCCACTCGATCCCGTCGACGCTCTTCCCCTTCGAGGTCTCGGTCTTCCCTTGGGCCCTCAGATGGCGCACCAGGTTCGTCGGCTCGTTGCGACGATTCAGCTCCCCGGCGATTTCACGGAACGACCAGCCAGCGATGTACCACTCGGCCATCTCGCGCGCCACCCCCGCCGTGTGCGGCTCCAGGCTGAGGGTCTTTCCGCCTTCCGGGTGATCCACCACCTCATAGCCGTAGGGCGCATATCCGCCCGGCCAGCGCACCGTCTTCCGCAGGAATCGGTGCGCACCGAGGACCCGGTCCCTCGTCCGCTTGAGCTCCATCTCCGCGAAGAGCGAGGCGAGCATCAGGAAGACCTTGCTCATCATCGCCGACATCGAGTCCTTGCCCTCATCGCGGAAGTTCAGGACGATGCCGTCGTCCGAGAAGACGAGGATCTTGCGGTTGGCCTCCGCCCAGTGCGCCACGTCCGCGCAGTCCTTCGCCGACCGGAAGACGCGGTCCACCTTCGAGAAGATCATCGCGTCCCACAGGCTTGCCTTCTCCCCCAGCCACGGGCCGAGGTCGGGACGGTCGAACGGACGGACCTCGGCCGACACGTCCAGATCCTGGAAGTAGCCGACGACCTCCCAGCCCGACCGGTCGGCGTAGCGTTGGCCGGCTTCCTTCTGCACCAGGTGGGAGACCTTCTCGGCCCCCTTGACCACGCTGACGCGTGCACCGACAACGGCTCTGAGCATGTCCAAATCCTCGCAGGTCAGGCCCGGTCTCGCGTGTTGGCAAACTTCTGTCTCCCGCGACCGCGACCTCTTCCAGCTGGTCGACGACGCCCGGGGGATCACCGTGCTCTACCCGGTCAAGGGCATGGGCAACCTCCAGGTCACCGACGACGCGCTGCTGCAGGAGAAGTACGGCGTCCGCGGCGCCCAGTACGCCGACATGGCCGCCCTGCGCGGGGACCCGTCGGACGGCCTGCCCGGCGTCAAGGGCATCGGCGAGAAGACCGCCGCCCAGCTGATCAACGAGTACGGCGACCTCGCGGCCATCCGCGCCGCCGCCCTCGACCTCGGCTCCAAGCTCACCCCGGCCCGCCGCCGCAACATCGTCGAAGGCGCCGCCTACCTCGACGTCGCCCCCAAGGTCGTCCGCGTCGCCGACGACGCCCCCTCCCCGCCTTCGACCCCGCCCTCCCCCGCGAGCCGCTCTACCCGATGACCCTGGAGGAGCTCTCCGCCCGCTGGGGCCTGGGCACCTCGCTGGACCGCGTCCTGGAGGCCCTCGCCACCCGCTGACGGCCGCACACCGAAGGGCCCGCCCGTTCCTGCCGGAACGGGCGGGCCCTCGGCGTTCGCGTGGCCGTCGGCCCCAAGTGCCCTTGACCGCAGCTCACTTTGCGATGCAAAGTTCATGGCACAGCAAAGCGTATGCGCGTGACAAGGGGTGGATCATGACGACAACGCACCGGGACGACCCGGCCGAACTCCTCGCCGAGACGGAAGGGCTCCGGGCCCGGGCCCGGACCCGGCTGCGCGGCTCGGGGGTGCCGCTGCTCGGGTTCGGCCTGCTCGCCCTGGCCGCCGTGCCGATCTCCGGCCAGGCCTACAACTTCGGCGCCAACGGACGATTCGTCCCCTCGTACCCGTCCTTCGCCTACTCGGAACTCATCGACCTCTGCGTGCCGCACGCACTGGACGGCACGTGCCGGACCGGCGACTTCGACGGAGCCGTGCTCCGCTTCCTGGCCTGGGGCGTCTGGTACGCGCTGCTCCCGCTCGCCTGGCTGGCCCTCGCCCGCTGGTACCGGCGGCGCGGCGAGGCCCGCGGGATCGTCCCGCGCCGCCTCGGCTGGCTCGGCACCGCGGCCGGCGTCGGCATCCTGCTCACCGCCGTCCTGCTCGCCCTGCTGTTCGCACCCCGCGTGCCCTTCGCCCTGTCGGTGCTCGCGAACACCTACACCTCGCCCTGGTACGCGGTCGGCATCGGCCTGATCGTCCTCGGGCTGACCGAGCACAGCCCCCTGGTGACCACCGCCGGGCTCGTCCACACGGCACTGCTCACCGCCTACCTCGCGGCACCCTGGGAGAGCGGCTGGCTGCCGTGGCTCGACCGGGGCGACGACGGCTGGGCCGACGGCCCGCAGCCGAAGGCCCTGCTGCTGGCGGCGGTCCTGCTGGCCGCCGGGCTGGCGCAGTGGGCGGCGGCCCACCGCAGGCCGGGGGCGGCATCCCGTACGGTCACCTCTTGACATCCTCCCCTCCTGAAGGAGGGGATTCCCCTCAGCCTCACGGCTGAGCCGCTGCGCGTGAGCGCGGCGGTGTTGCCCTGCTCCGCAGGAGATCCGTTTCCTCCCCCGGCTGAAGCCGGGGGTATCCATGGAGGTCCCCGATGAGCGCCGCGGACGAAGCCGAGGAGCAGCACCCGACCCTGGCCCTGGACGACACCGTCCACCAACGGGTCCGGCTCGGCATCCTGGCGATCGCCCGCGAGGCCGACCGGGTCGAGTTCGGCTTCCTCAAGGAACAGTTGGGCGCCACCGACGGCAACCTCTCCCGCCACCTCAAGGTCCTGGAGGAAACCGGCCTAGTCGCCGTCACCAAGGGCTACGTCGGCCGCCGACCCCGCACCTGGGTCACCCTCACCCCCCACGGCGTCGAAGCCCTCGACCGCGAACTCCGCGCCCTGCGCGAACTCGTCCGCCGCCTCGACGCCACCGGCCCGGGCCACGCCCCGGCGTAGGAAGTCGGCCGGGCCGACTTCCTACGCGCGGTCGGCTCCTGCCGCAGCTCAGGCAGCGGCGCCGTACTCGCGCGTCAGCCTCCGGACTTCGGCGTCCTTGAAGGCCAGTACCTCCTCCACGATCCCGCTCTTCGGCAACTCGGCCACAGGCACGCAGAGGTCCATCCGCTGGATGCAGACGCCCGCCATGTATTCCCCCTGATCGGTGAGGTACAGGCGGATGCCGTAGTAGCCCTCCTCGCAGTCCGTGTCGTTGTTGAACCGGCACGACGCGCAGGTGTCGGGGAGCCGCACGGGCAGCAGCCGCTTGACGTACACCGCCCGGCTGCCGAGCGCCCGGTAGAGGGTGCGCTCGTCGGAGGTCCCGGCGGTAAACGTCCGGAGCACCGGCTCCGCGCCGACCCGGGCCAGCACTTCGGAGATCGCCGCGACCGACTCCGGCCCGTCCTGGATGCTGGTGAGCATCCGCACGTCCGCGAACTGGCCGTACGACTCGACCAGGTTGACGACCCGGCCGACGTGGGCCATTCCGGGGACGACGATGTTCACGGAGACCTTCACGCCGTTGGAGACGGGGGCACGGATGGTCTGCTCCGCCGCCCGGATCTTCGCCTCGGCCAGACCCGGCGTCCTGAAGCGCTCGGCCTGCACGACCCGGAGTTCTGCGGCGGTCGTGCCGAAGACCGACACGTTGACTCGGCCGAGTCCGGCCGCGGAGCACTCCGCCGTCACCTGCCGGCCGCGTTCCCCGTTGCTGGTCATCCCGACGCTCAACCCATGCCGGTGAGCGCCGCGACCAGCGCGGGCACCTCCGTGTGAAGGGTGGGTTCCCCGCCCGTAAGGTGGGCCTCATCGGCATCGAACGCCCTCGCCACGGTTCGCACCGCTCGCCGGAAGGACACGTCCGGGGCCATCCTCGCGGCAAGGAAGCCGACCCCGTTCGTCTCGCTGTAGATCGACACGCGCCCGGTCCTGCCCGGGCCCGCGACGAAAGGCAGTTCGGTGCGGCCCCGGTTGTCGGCGGTGACCGGCGTTCCCTCGTTGTGGCAGAACGTGCAGGCCAACCCGCAGTCGTCGATCACCTTGATGCGGATGGTCCTGTCCCGGACGACCCTGATCGCCGGACGGTGGGTAGCTGACAAGGCTCGTCTCCTGTCACTCGAACGTGAGCCGGGGAATCGCTTCGATGTCGATCCCGTACCGGCGGTAGACCTTGGTGGTGTTCTCGCTCGTCAGCTCCTCCAAGGGGAGCTTGAGCGCGAGGGCGGTCGCGTGGACGTGCTCGGCACTGACGCCCTCGATCTCCACGTACGGGGGGATCAGCGGCCAGTGGTCGATCTCGACGGCTGCACCGCCCAGCGTCCAGGAGGACCGGCGGTTCTCCTGGTACGCCTTCGGCCGGTAGTCGAGCTTGCCGAGAAGCATGTTCGTGGCCTCGAAGTCGCCGACGGTCGTCTCCGTTTCGGTCACGCCGTCGATCGCGTCGGAGTGGATCTCCTTCACGCACAGGGTGACGTCGGTGCCCGTGTCACGCAGCCGGACCCACGCTCCCGGCCGGCCGGGGATGTCGTAGACGTAGCGGCGCTGGAAGCGGTCGACCACGTGCGAGGCCCCGGCCTCGGCGAGGAGAACGCGGATCTCCTCCGGATCGACGTCGAGGATCTTCGCTTCGAACTCAGTTGCAGTCATGGGGAATTGCCTTCCTCGATGCGGTGCGGGCATACGAGCGCACGGTATCGGCGATGCTGCGAGCCACCTCGGCAGGCGTGCGGTCGGTGCCGTCGACGCGCAGCAGTCCGAACGCCCGGTACACACGGGAGCTTTCGGCCACGTTCGGCTCCTCCCGCCGGGGTCAGGAGCTCAGTGTTCGCAGCTCCTCCCGCCGGCGAAGCCGCTCCTGGCGGACGCGTTCGTCCACCTCCAGCAGAATCGGCACGTGCGGGACGAGGACTCCCTCCGGGTACTCCGGCGCGCAGACGTGACCCATTGCCCTGTGCGTGGCGATGGTGCGCGGGAAGTAGGACTCGACCACCACGGTCCGGCCCGCCCTGACAACCGCACGAGCGGTCTCGGACTTGACGTGATTGGCCATCATCCACCAGTGAAACCGCGCCGCCAGGATGCCGACGGCGTCCACCTCCGCACGCATGCGGGGGAAGGTCGGCAACGTGTCGTCCGTGAGGTGGACGCCGTCAACGAGGACCGCGACCAGCGGGGCGACCGTGGTCTTCCCGCTCGCGCTGAGACCGTCGATGGTGATGAAGAAGCCTCGGGTCACGTCCATGTGAACTCCGTTTCCTGGTTCGGACTTTCATCGCGGACCCCAGTTCCACGGGACCGGGTGGGCGCCCCGCAGGCACGCGATGCGGTGAGCGGCCTCCTGGCGGATGCCGGCATCGAGGTGGGCGCGGCGGACCGTGTTCAGCACCGTGGTGAGGACGACGATGTCGCGTACGACCTGGTAGCCGGACCAGGCGCCGATGTAGGGGTGGTCCGGGAGCCGGCCCTCCCGCTCATAGGAGAGGTAGGTGTCGGTGTAGGTCCGGTGGTCCTGACGCGGGCCGGTGAGCAGTTCGGAGCGCCAGCGGGCGGCGACGAGGTCCCACTCGCGGTGGCCGCGTCGGAGCGGGCGGCGCAGCAGGAGTCGGACGTAGGTGCCGTCGTCGTGACACGGAGCCATGCCGAGGGCGCCGAGGACGACGGTGTCCGGGGTCGGCCAGTCGAGGTAGTCCCACTCCTCGCGCAGTTGGGCGGCGCGTTCGCGCAGGAACCGGCGGGCGGACTCGTCCAGCGGCGCGTCGTCCAGGCCGTCCAGCAGGTGGGCGAACGGGTCGTGCTCTCGCAGCCACGGGGCCGCCCCGGGGTCGATGCGGTGGGTGAGGGCGGTCACCCACGCGGACAGGGAGGTGTCGGTGCTCGACTTCCCGGGGTTCTGCCAGTAGGTCACGGCCCGGCCGTCGGTGGCCGCGCGGACGTCGGTGTAATAGGCGGAGGTGGCGGGGAGCCGGCGTTCCCGGAGGAACTACGCGCCCTTGATGAGCGCCCAGGCCTCGTCCACGTCGGGGTGCACGATGGCGAGTGCGCACGAGCGCGAGCCGAGCGACCACAGGTGGTTCGGGCTGTCGCTGAGTAGCTCGGCTTTCGCGGGGTCGTCGCCGGTGGCCACGCAGGCCTGCGTCAGGGCCTCGTAGGAGGCCGCGATGTCCAGTCTGCGGGCGGGGCTGATGGTCTTGAGCAGCGTTCCGGTACGCGTTCCGACGCTCACGGCGCAATCCTCGGGTACGGAGTGGAAGGGTGAACGGGAGTGGCGGCCCGGCCCGGCCCGTGGAGACGTCGGCTCGCGGCCGTCGGCACGACGGTGCGTTCCCCAGGCCGTTGAGCCGGCCGGTTCGGCCTCGGCGTATTCCCGGGTGCCTGCCCGGGGCCGACCATCAGGCAAGGCTCGGGGGGCCGCACGACGGTCTTCGGCTGCACTTCCGCCTCAGCGGCGGTGGCCTGGCCGAAGGTCGCCGGTTCCACGTCGAGTTCGAACCAGACGGACCAGCCGGTGGGCCGTCCCTGGAGGTCGATCCGCTGGTGCCATCCGATGTCGTCCGCGTAGCCGTCGACGACCACCAGTCCGCGGCCACAGGTCGCGTCGAGGTCGTCGACGCTGCTGTTCATCGCCGGTTCGACCATGCTCGGGTCCGTCACTGTGGTCCGCAAGCGGCCGCGCTCCCAGTCGACGCCCACTTCGATCAACAACACGGCTTCACGGTCAGGGCCTTGACCGGTGGCGTGCTTGATCGCGTTGTCGACGAACTCCGACGAACACACGCGGAGCGCGTACGCCCGGGACTCGTCGAGGACGATGCCGGCTCTCACGACCTCCTCGGACAACAGGTTGCGGATCGCGCCGAGGGACGCGGTGGTGACCGTGGCACTGATCTCCAGGACGCGGTGCATGGCTGTTCCTCCGGGCTGGACGTGGGGAGGCGGTCCCGGACCATTGGCGGGGGTGGCGAGTGATGGTCAGTCATCGCGTGTTAGCGGAGACTCGCCGCACCAGGGGCCGGGAGGGGCAGTTTTCTAGGTCCGAGTGACCAAGAGGCGTATGCCGACGTCCTCAAGGTGCTTGCGCCGTCTGTCGGCGGCAGCCTGGTCGCCGAGGTGCGCGATCGTGGGCAACACGACGGCGTACACATCGCGCTGCTCTTCGATGCCGACGATGAGGGCGTCCGGCTCGGCACCCTCATCGGTGATCACATCGACGAGGTGGAGTTCCTGCCGCTCGCAGAAGGCGTCGAGGACCCCGGTCAGAGCTCGCCGACGAGGTAGCCCCGCAGCGACCGCTGTGCGGAGCAGCCCAATGACGACGGGCGGTGGGACCGATAGTTGCTCGGTGAGCATGCTGGACGGTTCCTTCCGGTCAGCGGGGTTGTCGGCTTCCAGACTGCGGGAGGCTCCGTCGTCGCGGAATCGCGTGCCGTGGCAGTTCCGTGGCAGTTTCGCCGCACCACCACGACCTGCGGTGCTTCGATGGCACCCCGGAGCGGAGGTATGGCAATGGCGGCAGTGATCGTGTGGACCGGGCTCGAAGCGAGGGCTCTGCGGCTGGCGTGCCGCAAGTCCGTCCGGGACTGGGCAGCGCAGTTGGGCATGTCGGTCCGCGCGGTGTCGAACTGGGAGAAGCTGGGGGTGAGTACCAGGCCGAGGCCGGACACCCAGGCGATCTTCGACACAGTGCTGCGCCAGTGCGATCCCGATGCTCGTATGCGATTCGAGGCACTGGTGGCGCAACAGGTCGGCGCTCCGGTGCTTGCAGAGATCCAGGCCGGGCCGCGGGCATGGGAGTACGAGTCGTGGGCGGAGGACATCGAGAGGGCGGTTCTGGCGGCGTCCCGGCAGGAGTTCGCATCAGCGGGAGTCCTGCTGGAACGTTGGCGGTCACGCTGGCCGACGGTCGAACTCGACGACCGCGGCATCTATTTGTTGGCCCGCTCGACGGCCTTGGTGGGCGACCTCCGCCGTGATCAGGGTGCACTGCTCGGCCCGCTGTCGGCGTCGGCCTCGTACGCCAAGGCCCGATTGTTGTACACCCAGCTCGACATCCCCAGGCGGACAGCTCAGTTGGACCTGGCGTTGGCCGTGGTGACTGAGATGTCCGGACAGCTCTCGGCTGCGGCGGATCGATACTCGGACCTTTCCGGTGACGTTCGCCTCAGCGCACGGGATCGGACTCGGGCGGCCCTGTGGGTGGGAACCTCGCTCGACAAGCAGGGCTCACACGAACAGGCCATCGGTATCGCCGAGTCGGCGATCCGGGCGTTCGAGAACCTGGGTGAGTTGGACGACTGGGCGACAGGCAACCAAAAGCTTGCGCTCGCGTACCGCGGTGCAGGGAATCTCGGGGAGGCGGTCCGGTTGATCGAGGTGGCGAGGACGAACACCAACGGTTCGGCACCGATGCAGGACGTCCGGCTGACCACCGCGCACGGGCACATTCTGCTGACCGACCGCGCGACTGCCGGGGAGGGGCTCGCCCTGCTGGAAAGGGCCGAGGTGATGGCGGACAAGTACGGTATGACCCACCAGCGGAGGAGCATCCGAGGCATCTGGTCCGGATTCCAGCGGGAACGGTGCCTTCAGTGAGCAGGAGAAGAACGTGGCGGACACTCAGCAGCGCGAGATCACCGACCGACAGTGGGCGGACGCCATGCTGATCTGGGAATACCACCAGATGGGGCACGAGCGACGGCCGTGCGATGTGGCGATCGGTCTGGGCTGCCACGACCTCGGAGTGGCGGCCGAGACGGCAGCCCTGTACCTGGACGGCCTGGTGCGGAGGATCGTGTTCACGGGCGGGCCGAACCCGTCCCGGCCGGAGCTCTTCCCCCGAGGTGAGGCCGTGCACTTCACCGAGCACGCCATCGCCCTCGGGGTCCCCGAGCATGCGATCCACCAGGAGCCCCGCGCCCGCAACACCGGGCAGAACATCCAGTTCTCCCGTGACGTTCTGGAGGCCGCCGACATCGAGGCACGGTCGGTGCTGCTCGTGACCATGCCGTACATGGAGCGCCGGGCGTTCGCGACGTGCCGCAAGGTGTGGCCGGAGGCCGAGGTGGTGTGCGCCTCGACCCCGATGGGCCTGAACGACTACGTGAAAAGCATCGGCGACGACAAGCTCGTGATCGACAGCCTCGTGGGCGACCTCCAGCGGGTGATCGAGTACCCGAGGCGCGGGTTCGCCGTTGCCCAGGAGGTTCCGGAGACGGTTCATGATGCGTACCAGCGGCTTCTGGCCGACGGATTCGACAGCAAGACCCTCAACTGACGCGGCGCCGCCCTCCGGGCTGGTGTGCGCTGTCCACCAACCCAACTTCCTCCCCCGATTGTCCACCGTGGCGAAGCTGGCCGCCGCGGACGTCTGGGTGGTCCTCGACGATGTCCAGTTCAGCCGCCGTGACTACCAGCACCGGGCCAGGATGGGGCCGGTCGACGGCACTGGCCCGGCCCGGTGGCTGTCCGTCCCCACGCACCTGCCGGACGGAAGATCGACACTGATCCGCGACGCCCGCACCGTCGACGCCCCGCGCAGCATCCGCCGGGTGGAACACGTCCTCCGCCGGCATTACGGGGTCAGTCCCTTCTGGCCTCGGTTGGCGGCTGACCTGCCGAGGCTCCTGACGCTCTTCAGGAGTACCGACCGGACGGCGGAGATCGCCGAAGCATCCACCCTGCTACTTCTCCATGTCCTCGGCTGGTCAGGAGCGACGGTGCGCAGCAGCACCCTGTCCGCCGATTCCGGGCGGACGCAGCGCCTCGTGGACCTGTGTCAGGCAGTCGGCGCGGATACGTACCTGTGCGGCACAGGCGGCAGCAGGTACGTCGAGCCGGACCTGTTCGCGGCTGGACGGGTCGAGCTGCGACACTTCGGCGTACCGAGCACGGGCGTGTGGGCCGGTGCCCGGCAGGTCAGCGCAGTGCACAGCCTGATGGTGCACGGGCCCGACAAGGTGAAAGCGGCCCTCGAAATGGCATGAGAGGTGTTCGGCGCCCTCGCTCGGGTGGAGCGAGGGCGCCGGGGTTCAGCGTGGCAGTCGAGTTCCTCTTCTCCACGGGAAGTTGACCGTATCGACTTCCTACGCACCCCTCACCAACCCGGTGTCGCTTCCGTCATCGGAAAGCCCCTGCCCCTGCCCCTGCCATCGGCGGGGGCAGGGGCATTTCTTCTGCGTAGGAAGTCGGCTGGGTCGACTTCCTACGCAATGTCGTCGAAGCCCAGGCGGCGAGGCGAAGCCGAAGCCGCGCGGGGGGTGGGGGGTGGGGGGTGGGGGGGGGGG
>NZ_JBEZUT010000293.1:0-10825 GCF_040636595.1 Kitasatospora sp. NPDC036755 | reverse complement strand
CCCACTGGCGGCTGGCATCGGACATCCCCAGGTCGGTCTGGGCAGTGGGCAGGGCGATCGTCACGATCGTCGTGTCCAAAGTGATCATCAGCTGCGAGAGGGCGATGAACACCAACCCCCACCAGCGGCGCTTGCGTTCGCGGGCTGTGCCCGCCGGTTCCTCGTCCGCTGCTTCCATCAGAAACACCTCTTGAAGTCGCCGTGGCGATCATGGGTTCTCGGAGAACTGATCCGCGGCCCGGTCCGCCGGAGACACACGAGGCGGTGGATGCGGGACCGACGGGCCAGATTCATTACCTGCCGACAGGTAATGAATGGTCGAGAAGAACCTAGCGCCATCACCTGCCGATCGGCAAGCAATGAGCTCCGGCCAACCCCAGGACTCGACGGGCCCGGCGCGTAGGGTTGATCAGCATCTGGCGAGAAGGGGAAAAGACCATGGCAGGACGCCGCACCGACACGCGGGAACGCGCACAGCGCGTCGCACTGCAGCTCTTCGCCGAGCACGGCTACGAGTCCACCTCGCTGCGCATGATCGCGGAGCGGCTGAACATCACCAAGGCCGCGCTCTACTACCACTACAAGTCCAAGGATGAAATCCTCGCCGCCGTCCTCTCGGACTTCTCCACGGCGGTCGCGGGCCTCATCGACTGGGGCGAGCAACAACCCCCGGGGCCGGAGACGCGCCGGGAGCTGCTTCGCAGATACGCCGAACTGGCCGCCAGCGGGATCACCCCGGCGGCCCGCCTGCTGCAGGAGAACCAGCCGGCCCTGCGAGAGCAACCGCTTGCCGCCGAGGTCCGGTCCCACGTCGTCACCCTGTTCGATCTCCTGGCGGGGCCCGGCGCCCTCACCGGGGCGAACGGTCCGGCCGCCTCGTTGCGGGTCCGCCTCGCCATCACCGCCCTGCACATGGCGGGCGAGGAGTCGGAGCTAGCCGAGGACGGCGGTCAGGAACTGCTCGCGGCCGCCCTGAACATCGCCTGCGGCCTCATCGACCCCCCGTCGGCGGACTCGGCATCCGAGAAGCGCGCACACGGCGACGGCCGCTTCGGCGGTCCGTTCGCCCAGGAAGCAGCGCCCACCCCGAACCACCCGTAGCGCGAAGCGCCCGCCGGCCGGGCTCGTCGGCCCGCCTGCGCGGAGGCGGGCCGACGTGGCCGACGGCACGGCAGGCCGCTCCGCCCGCCCGAGAGCGGCCTCGCCAGGAGCGGTTCGGCGAGTGCGGCGTCCTCGCACATCCGGGGCGCAGCAGGTCGAGGCCGGTGAGGAGGTGGCGGGTTTCGCACTCGCGTTCCGCGCCGGTTGTGCTCCGGCGCCCGGCCGACGACTGAAGATGTCACCCGACAGAGGTGGCTCCCGTTTCCGCCGTCCGACCGGCTCCCCTGCATCGGTTCAGGCACGGATTTCGCGAAGTCGATCGCGCTCTGTGCGCACGGTGACTCTCCGTCGCATCCAGGTGGATGCCCGATGCTGTCGGATCGCGGTGAGCGCGTCGGTGCCCTGGCGGAGGTGAGCGCGTATGAGTCGCCGAAGTTGATGCGTGGCTCCTCATTTCTGATGATCCGCGGCAGTTCTGCGAACCGAATCACTCGACGGAGTGGCCTCGTTCGCCTGCCCCGGCCCTCCCGGAATCCGGGCCGTTCGTTGGCGGTCGGGCCGTCGGAGCCCCCGGGGCGGAAGAGTTGTCGGATCCGCATCACGGGCTCGCTCGCGCCTGTGAGCCCGACGACAACCCGCTGCACGCCGTTCTTCGCACGCCGGGGTGGAGTGAACTGCCCTACCTCGGATACTTCACCCCCTGTCGTTGGCGCGCCTCGCCGGGGCGATCCGCCACGCGGGGTGGCGCCGGGCGGTGACCGGCGCCACCCCGCGCTCAGTGCCGTCTGCGGCGTGCGAGGCGGGCGCCGAGGCCCAGGCGCGTGGTGGCCGCTCCCGCGCAGCCGCCGAGCAGGATCGCGGGCCAGGCACCGAGGCCCGCCACGCGGCAGACGAGGGCGGTGGCGACCAGGGCGGCCAGGACCACCGCCACGTCCACGGCAGCCGCCCGGGGGCCCGCCGGCCCGCGCTCGCCGGTCATGCCCAGGAGGGCCGACAGGCGTACCCGCTCGCGGCCGCTCACGACAGCGTGCCCATCAGGCAGCCGGCCCCGGCGATGGTGACGTAGCCCCAGGGGCCGCCGGCGAACTTGACCAGTCGCAGGCCGTTGCGGGCACGCTGGATGTTGACGCTCACGTGGTGGGCCTGGACGGGGACGTAGGCGGACAGCGCCCCCATCCCGCACTTCTTGGCCGCGTTCTTCACGACCTTGCCCGTGCGCTTCCAGTTCCAGCTCCACGGGTTCCACCACGGGTCGGCGACGACCGGGAAGGCCGTGCTCGCGGTGAAGTCGACCCGCTGCACCAGGGTGTCGCCCTCCAGCCGGTAGGAGGTGGGGACATCGTTGCCGTGGGCGTCCTTCGCCCAGGGGGCCCGGATGGCCGCGACCGGCTCGTCCGGGTTCGCCGGGACGATCACCACGGAGCCGTCGGGCTCCTGGCGCAGGCTGGTGCCGGCGGGCAGGGTCACCGGGACGCGGTACTCGTGCGGCGCGTTCGCGTTCTTGATGACCTGCAGGGTGCGGCTGCCGCCCTCCAGGGTGGGCTGGACCACGGTGTCCACGTCGGAGGCGGCGTCGGCGTACACCACGCTGCCACCGATGTTCACGCCCTGCTGCCGGGCGGCCGAGCCGATGCCGACGGCGGCGATGTCGTCGGGCTTGACCTCGGTGGGGGCCTTCGGGTCCCGGGGCACGGTGACGGTACCGGTCGCCGTCTCGGCGATGGCCGCGTACCGGCTGTCGCTGGTGGTGGCGGGGGTGATGTCGGCCGCGTCCAGGACGGCGTTGGCCGCGCCGAGGGCGTCGACGGCCGCGCCCGGCTTCCACGCGGTGTCGACGGTGAACGTCACCGGCTCCGACCAGCCGTTGGCGTAGTGCTGCCCGTCGAAGGTGGTCGTCCGGAAGGTGTACGCGTGGCCGCTGACGAGCTTGCCCGCCGGGACGGTGGCGGACGCGGTCCCGCCGGCCCGGACGAACCCGGAGTTGAACTGCGTGACGACCTCGCCGGTCGCCTTGTCCTTGACCTCGAACGTGCCCTGGACCTTGTCGTCCTCGTTGACGTCCTCGGTGGTGAAGCGCAGCGTCGGGGTGAGGCTGTTGACCTTGTAGACGCCGCCCTCGCTGTGGAAGGGCGGGCCGGCCTGGAGGTTGCTGCCGGTCCTGGGGCGGTAGTTGAAGGTGACGGTCAGCTTCGGGATCCTGTCCTCGGTGGCCTCCGAGGAGTAGAAGCGCTTCCAGGCGTAGGTGTCGTTCTCGTCCACGGCCTTCAGCGCCACCGAACCGGTAGCGGCCTTGGCGCTCGCCCAGGTCTTGGCCAGCGAGGTCACGTCCGCGCCGACCCAGCCCGCGTTGCCGCAGGCCGTGCTGCGGGTCTCGGTGGAGGTGGCGAACTTCTGCTTCAGCGCGGGCTGCTTGGTCCAGCGGCTGGAGGTGTCGGCGGCGTCGGCCGCCCAGACCTCCCAGCCGCGCTTGTCGCACGACCAGGAGTGGTAGTTGTACAGCTCCAGCTTGGCGTCGGTGACGAGGGCGTCGGCGAACTGTCCGGTCTCCCACGTGAGGAAGGAGCGGGCGGTGCGCTTGGTGGAACCGGCGTAGTCGCCGGGCCAGCCCAGCTTGAGGTCGGTGGACGCCGACTGGTCCGTGGTGTCGCCGCCCTGGACGAACGTGTCGAACATGACGGAGAGGGTGTCCGTGGCCGGGTCGATGGTCACCGGGTACTGGGTCGCCGGGTCCGCCAGGAAGCCGGGGTCCGGGGTGAGCCGCAGCTCGACGGTGTCGCCGTCCTGCGTGACCGTCATCGGGACGCGGGCGCTGCGCTTGCGTTCGCCGGAGCGCTCGTCGACCTGGGCGTCCCACATCACCGGCGCGGGCATGGTGGCGACCGGCTCGCCGCTCCCGCGGTCGCTGAAGACCACCGAGCCGTCCTCCCGCTGCTCCGCCTTCAGACCGGGGAGCTTCAGGGGCAGCGTCATCGGCGCGACGTCGCCCGTGGGGCGCTGCTTGAGGGTGAGGAACTGCTCGAAGCCGGTACGGGTGGCCTCCACCACCAGGTCGGCGCCGGGCAGCGCGTCCGGGTAGGTCGCCCTGGTCCCGTCCAGGACGGGGGCCGGCAGGCCGCCCTTCCACTGCACGCCGATCTTCCGGTCGCCGGTGCCCAGGGTGACCAGGTCGCGTGCGGCGGAGGCCGGGGCGTCGGCCGCCGCCGGTGCCGACAGGGCTCTGGCGCCACCGGGGCCGGCCAGGCGCAGGTCCCCCGGGTGGGCCCCGGGGGCGATGCCGCCGTCGGCCTGCCGCCGCAGGGTGGCGTCCACGTCGACCCACTGGCCGTCCCGCAGCATCCGTACGGGGCCGGCGCTGACCGTCGTGGTCAGGGTCCCCTCCGGGTCGGCCCACGTGGTGGACGTCTCGGTCCTGCGGTCCAGCACCTCCACCCGGCGGCCGAACACCTGCGCCGCGAGCAGGGCGGACTCGGCGGTGACGGCCTCGGTGACGGGTTCACCCACGGGGTTCTTGACGCGCGTGGCCTCCAGGACGGCCTCGCGCACGGCCGCGTCCCCCTCGTCGGCCAGGGCCGGAACGGACGAACCGAGCACGGCGAGTGCTGCCAGCACCGAGACACCTCCCGCGGCGGCGGCTCGGCGATGCCTACGTCGTATCGACGACATGTCTGTCCTTGCGCTCGGGGTCGCTCGACTCACCCGAGGGGAGCGACCCGTGATCAATAGCGCCAAGAGATTAAAGGAATGACAAAGAACAGGCAAATTCAAGCTATTGACATTGATTCTGACATGTGCCAAAAGGCCGGAGGATCTCCGATTCGGAATACGGGAACCACGCACCCATACCGGATCGCCGGATCGCCGGATCGCCGGCTCCTCCGGCGGGTCGCGCCGAGCGGAACAGCTCCGCCAGGACGCGGACCAACGGCCCGGCCCGGCGTCCGCCGGCCGCAGCGGCAGGTCAGCCCCCCCCCACCCCCCACCCCCCCCAATCCGCTCGGCGAACTCGATCATCACGCGCCCGTCCCGCACATCCGTGCACTCGACCCGCACCCCTGCGAGATGCGGAAGCAGAAAGGAACATCTCCTCACGCGCGACCAAGCATTCACCTGGAGGTGACGGAGCGTCACCGCGCACACGGAAGCGCGATCGACTTCACGAGATCCGCGCCTGAACCCATGCATCCCCCATCGCCGCCTCGGCCTCGGCCGTCGAGCGCTCCCGCGACGCTGCGGAACGAGACAGCCACGCAGTCCCCGCACCCCCGCACCTCTCCCCCGCCGCGGCCCCGTGCAAATCCTGTCCCTCGCGACCGCCTTGACACTCTCCCACCGGCAAGACCATGATTCCATTAATTGACTAGTGGAATTGAGGGTGTGTGCATGGCAGACGCATTCGCTCCGGGCGGCTCGCCCGACGCCTGGGCCCTGGAAGCCCGAGGCCTGGGCAAGCGCTACCGCCGCGGTTGGGCACTGCGCGACTGCTCGTTCCGGCTGCCGGCCGGACGGATCTGCGGGCTCGTCGGCCCCAACGGTGCCGGGAAGAGCACTCTCCTGGGCCTGGCCACCCAGCAGATCCAGCCGACGGAAGGCGAGTTGAGAATTTTCGGCGTCCCGGCCGGGGATGCGGCGACGAGGCCGCGGACCGCGTTCCTCGGCCAGGACAAGCCGCTGTTCAAGGGGTTCACCGTGGCGGAGACGCTGCGCCTGGGCGCCGAGCTCAACCCCGCCTGGGACATGGCCTCGGCCGAGCGGATCGTCGAGGCCGGCCGGATACCGACGGACGCCCGGATCGGCACCCTCTCCGGCGGCCAGCACACCCGCGTCGCGTTCGCCCTCGCCTTCGGCAAGCGGCCCGACCTGCTCCTGCTCGACGAACCGATGGCCGACCTCGACCCACTGGCCCGCCACGACCTCGGCTCCCTGATGCTGGCCGAGGCCGCCGAGCGCGGCATCACCGTCGTGATGTCCTCCCACCTGCTGTCCGAGCTGGAGGACATGTGCGACCACCTGCTGGTCCTCGCCGAGGGGCGGGTCCGGCTGGCAGGCGACACCGACGCCATCGTCCCGGCGCACCTGCTGGTGACCGGACGCGTCGCCGACGGCGACCCACTCGCTCCCCTGGCCCCGCACACCGTCGTCGACCACCGCGTCCAGGGACGGCAGTTCCAGGCACTGATCCGACCGAACGGCCCGCTGCGCCCCGAATGGGCCGTGGCGGAACCCACCCTGGAGGAAGTGCTACTGGCACACCTGCGCTCGCCGGACGCGCCTCCCCCGCACACACCCGCCGCCCGTCACGAGGCCGAAGGGAACCCCACCGCATGAGCACCACCCTGACCGACACGCCCCGCCCGGCCGCCCACACGCCCGGGCGCCGGCTGCTGGGCGGGCTGAACTGGCTCGTCGTACGCCAGCACCGGGCGGCGCTGCTCACCGTGGCCGGCGCGGTCGTGCTCGGCTCGGCCTGGATCGTCTACCAGCGCCACCACCTGGCCGGGATCCTCGACGCGCTCGGCTGGCCGGACGACCAGCCTCCGATGCCGGTGCCCGGCTCGGGACGCATCAGCCTCACCATCACCGCCCTGGGCATGCTGCCCGTCCTCCTCGGCGTGTTCCTCGGCGCCCCGCTGATCGCGAGCGACCAGGAGCGCGGCACCCTGCAGCTGGTCACCACCCAGTCGGTGTCCCGCCGCCGGTGGCTCACCGTCAAGCTCGCCTGGTGCTACGCCGCGGCGCTGCTCGCCGGTGCGGTGCTCTCGGCGTTCTTCACCTGGTGGTGGAAGCCCTACCGCACGGTGTTCCCGGGCCGGTGGTACGACGGAGCCGTCTTCGACCACACCGGCCCGATGCTCCCCGCCCTGTGCCTCTTCCTCACCGCCGCCGGCGTCACCACAGGCCTGTTGCTGCGCCGGGTCCTCCCCGCGATGGCGATCACCTTCGCCTTCGCCATGGCCTTCCAGACCGCCTGGGGACTGCTGCGCGCCCACCTCGCACCGTCCCGGACGTTCAGCTACCCGTACCGCGGCGGCATCCGCGAACAGCTCAATGACCCGTACGAACTGGACAGTTGGATCGGCTCCGCCGACGGCCACCTCTACGGCTGGGGAACCTGCGCCAAATCGACCGAGGCCTCGGCCGACGCCTGCCTGCGCGAGCACGGCATCGTCAACGACGTCATCGAGTACCTCGGCTTCGACCAGATGCCGGCGATGCAGTGGACCGGCGCGGGCCTCCTGCTCGCGGCCACCGCGGTCCTCACCGTGTTCACGCTGTGGCGGGCGTCCGCGAAACTGTAGGCGTACGGGATGTGCGTATGGTTCCGACAGAACGAAACGGGAGGTGAGAAGAATGGTCGTGTTCCGCATCAACCGGCGAAGCGGGGTCGCCACATACCTCCAGATCGTGCAACAGGTGGAACAGGCGCTGCGGATGGGAGCCCTCGAACAGGGTGACCGGCTGCCGACGGCCGCTCAGGTCGCGGCGGACACCAAGGTCAACCCGAACACGACCCTCAAGGCGTACCGGGAGCTGGAACGGGCGGGGCTGGCCGAGGTCAGGCAAGGGGCCGGCACCTTCATCACCCGCACCCTGGCACCCGCCCAGGAGGGCCCCGCCTCCCAGCTGCGGGCCTCGCTGGCCGCGTGGATGGAGGAGGCCAGAGCCCAAGGGCTCGACGGGGACGAGGTCACCGCGCTCTTCCTGGCGGCGCACGCGGCGGCGTTCGCGTCCGGGCAGGAGGATTGACGGCGGCTCACACCGGGCCCGGCCGACGACGGCCCGCACCCGGCACGGCCGCACGGGCCGCGCTCCCGCCGACGGCCGCCGCGCCGGGACGGCTGAACCGCCGCCTGCCCGGTACACGGACGGGGACGGGGACGGCACCGTGGAACCGGTACCGTCCCCTGACCCCGCCTTGTCCGTGCCGTCGGGCCTACTGGTCCCGCCCGTCGGCGGCCTGCTCCGGTCCCCCCGGCGCGGTCGACGCCTCGGGCTCGATCGTGCCGTCCAGGCGGATGCCCCGTGTCAAAGTCCACACCACCAGGGCGCTGCCGCACACCACGCCGCAGTCGGCGAGATTGAAGACCGGCCAGTACGGCAGCTGGATCCAGTCCACCACCCTTCCCTCCCACGGGGAGGGGCCTCGGGACAGCCGGTCGACGAGGTTTCCGGCCGCCCCGGCGATGACCAGTCCGAAGGAGACCGCCCAGACGGGGGTGCGGACGCGGGGCGCCATCACCAGCAGGAGGATGAGGACCAGGAACTTCACCGTGGTGAAGAACCAGGTCTCCCCCGCACCGACGGAGAACGCCCCACCCGAGTTGAACACCAGCGTGAACTTCAGAAGCCCGCCGAACGCCTCGGTCGGATCGGTCCCCGAGAAATGCGTCAGCGCTACCTGTTTGGTGATGAGATCCGACGCCAGCAGCGTGAGGGCTACGGCTGCCATGGTTCCCAGTCGTCGGGGCGCGCCACCGGGCAGGGAAGTTCCTCGCGCAACCCGTGGGCGCAGTAAGCCAGTCATGGCGGCATTCTAGGTGCCGGCGGCTTGCGTACGAACGCCCCCCTGGACGGGGACGCATCGTCAGGACGGGAGCACACCCTCGTGTTGCCGGGGCGTCGGCCTCGCCGTTGCTCGGACGACCTCATGAACGCGAGATACCCGCTGACCCCGAAGCGCAGCGCGGTGGGCCTCCATGTCGAGGTGCGAATTCTCGGGGATGACACATCCGTCCCGCTGGTGAAGGGATCGTTCCGGTCGCAGCACGCGCCGGCCTTGGGCCACGCCCGAGCTGGACCCGCCTCGAACCGGCCCCGTACGTTCGACACATGGGTGATGTTCCTCCTCGGCGCCTGATCGCGCTGGACGCGCTGGCTGCGCTCGGGTTCCTAGTCCTCCCGCAGGTGTCGGTACTGCGTCCGGCCGGCAGCGAGGTGAGTGCCACCGCCGTGTGGCTGCTGTCCCTGGGCACCGCGCTGCCGCTGGTCGTACGGAGGCTGTGGTCGGTCCCGGTATTCGTGGCCGTGTTCACCGCTGCCTGTGCGGCGTTGGCCGCCGGGGTCGGACCGTCCCCCTTCCTCGCCACCGGCTACGCCCTGTACCTGGTCGCCACCACCAGGAGGGGGCGACCGGGACTGTCCGCGGCCCTCGTCGCCGGGCTGTGCGGGGCCGGCGTGATCCTGATGACCGTGTCGGGAGGACAGGGCTACCAGGGCGGGGGCAGGGTCGTACAGATCGTGTTGGCGCTGCTCGTCCTCGGTTCCACCTGGGCGGCGGGGGTCGCGGTCAGGGAACGGCGGGAGAGCCTGCGGCGCGACATCGAGCGCGCTGCCGAGCAGGCGAAGGTCGAGGAACGTCTGCGCATCGCCCGTGACATCCACGACGTCGTCACCCACAGCGTGGGCCTGATCGCGATCAAGGCGAGCGTCGCCAACCACGTCGCCACCACCCGCCCCGAGGAGGCGAGGGAAGCCCTGGAGGTGATCGAGGACGTCAGCCGCCGGGCGCTGCACGACATGCGGGCCACCCTCAAGGTGCTGCGCCGCGAGCAGGACGACGGCCACGACGATCTGCGACCGGTCCGAGGACTGGCGGACCTGCCGACCCTGGTGTGCACGGCCCAGGCCGCCGGAGTCCGCGTCGACGTGCGCACCGAGTACGAGGAGGAGCCCCCGAACGGTGTCGCACTGTCCGCGTTCCGGATCGTCCAGGAGGCCCTGACCAACGTCGTCAAACATGCCGCGCCCACCCGCTGCCAGGTCCGACTCGCCGCCGTCCAGGGCACGTTGAGGATCGACATCACCGACGAGGGCCCCGGGAACGGGCACCGGCCCACCCTGCCCGGCGGGGGAATGGGCCTGGTCGGGATGAAGGAGCGGGTCACCGCCCACAGCGGTACCTTCAGCGCAGGGCCGCGGCCGAGCGGTGGCTTCCGGATCGTGGCGACGCTGCCGTACTGAGCCCGACCCGTTCGCGGGCACCTGGCCTCTCACGGCTACCGGACTCATCCGCAGGTATGAGGTTCGACCCGTGCGGGCCGTCATGCGATCCCGCCCCCGGACCGATGCGGCCGACGGTCCCGACCGACGAGACTCGCCATGTGATCGAAGTCCAGAACCTGACGAAGCGGTACGGCGAGAGGACAGTCGTCGCAGGCCTCACCTGCACGGTGCGGCCGGGAGCCGTCACCGGATTCCTGGGCCCCAACGGAGCCGGGAAGTCCACGACGATGCGCATGATCCTCGGCCTCACCCGCCCGGATGCCGGATCCGCCGGCATCGGCGGCCGTCCCTATCGCGAACTGACGTACCCCGCCCGGCAGGTCGGCGCGCTGCTGGACACGGCGGTCCCGCACCGAAGCCTGACCGCCGCCGACCATCTGCGCTGGATCGCGCAGAGCAGCAGGATCGACCGGCGACGGGCCGCGGAGGTCCTGGAGATGGTCGGCCTGACCGGAGCGGCCCGGCGGCGGATCGGCACGTTCTCCCTCGGCATGCAACAGCGGCTCGGCCTGGCAGCGGCCCTGCTCGGCGACCCGCCCGTCCTGGTACTCGACGAGCCGTTCAACGGCCTGGACGCGGAGGGCATCCGGTGGCTGCGCGAGCTGCTGCGCTCGATGGCCGCCGAGGGCCGGACCGTCCTCGTCTCCAGCCACCTGATGACCGAGATGTCCAAGGTCGCGGACCACCTGATCGTCATCAGCCGCGGTCGACTGCTCGCCCGGAC
>NZ_JBEZUT010000292.1:0-10874 GCF_040636595.1 Kitasatospora sp. NPDC036755 | reverse complement strand
AACAACGTCGACGGCCTCTCCGGCCACGAGGGCGCCTTCCTGGCCTGCTCGTTCTGGCTGGCCGACGACCTCGCCATGATCGGCCGGGTGCAGGAGGCCCGCGAGCTGTTCGACCGGCTGCTGGCGCTGCGCAACGACCTGGGCCTGCTCGCCGAGGAGTGGGACCCGCGGCTCAAGCGCCAGGTCGGCAACTTCCCCCAGGCCTTCAGCCACGTCCCGCTGATCGACACCGCCCTGCGGCTGACCGCCTGCGGCGCCGCGCACCTTCCGGCCCAGCGCGCCCAGCCCGCCGGGGCGCTCCCCGAGCGGGAGCAGGGCACGCTCACGGTCGCGGGTGTCCGGCAGGGCCGCGGCTGATGACCGTCCCTGTGCCGTCCGCGTCCAACCGCATCACCGGCAGCCGGAGCGGTCCCGTCGTCCAGGCCGGCCAAGTCCGCGACATCCACGTCCACCCCGCCGCGCCGCCGCGACCGGCACCCCGGCAACTCGCCGCCATCACCCGGGTGTTCACCGACCGCGAGCGTGACGTGGCCGCCCTGGACGGGCTGCTCACCGGCCTGCCGGAGGACACCGCCCCGGTGATCGTGATCACCGGGGCTGGCGGGATCGGCAAGCGCACCCTCGCCACGCGCTGGAGCCACCGGCACGCCGAGCGGTATCCGGACGGACAACTCCTCGTCCGGCTGCGTGCTGGCGCCGTCGGTGGCCCGGCACCGGCCGCCGAGATCGCCCGCTCCCTGCTGCTCGGCCTCGGCGAAGGAGGGCACCTTCCCTGGCAGGAATCCGACTTGCAGGCGTTGTGGCGCTCCGCCGCGGCGACCCGGCGGCTGCTCGTGATGCTGGAGGACGCCGCCAGCGCCGACCAGATCCTGCCGCTGGTCCCCGCCAACGCCGACTGCCTGGTCGTCGTCACCAGCCGCTCGCCGATGCCCGCGCTCGCCGCCCACGGCGCGCACCACCACCATCTGGCCCCGCTCACGCCGGCCCACGCCGTCCGGCTGCTCGCTCGGATCCTCGGTGAGGACCGGGTGCGAGCGGAGCCCGCCGCCACCGAAGCCCTCGCCCGCGCCTGCGACGGCAACCCGTTGGCCCTGAGTCTGGCCGCCGGCGAGGCCGTCCTCGCCCCCGCCCGCCCGCTCGCCCACCACCCTGCCCTCGCCGCAACCGACTTGGAGAGCATCCCGATGACCACCGCCCTCGCCCTCACCTCCCTGCCCGAGCCCGAGGCACGCCTGCTTCGGCTCGCCGCCCTGATCCCCGCGCCCGACCTCGACCACTTCGCCGTGGCCGCGGCCACCGCCACCCCCGCCACCCAGACCCTGAACCTGCTGCACGAACTCGCGGCCCGCCACCTGCTGGAGCACACCCGCCGCCAGAGCACGCGCGGCGACGTCTACCGCATCCGCCCCGAGGTCCGGGAACTGATCCGCAACCCGGCCGACGCCCGCCGGCGCGTCGTGCAGTGCTACCTCGACCACCTGATCGCCACCGCCCAGGACACCGTCCAACGCCTCACCCCGCACCACCGTGTCCTGCCGCGCCAGCACCGCCACCACCCCGCCGAGCCCGTCCCCATCACCGACGACCGCGCCGCGCAGGACTGGCTGGAGGCCATCGCCCCCGCGGTCCTGCCCGCCCTCGCCGCCGCCCGCGAACTCGACGAGCACCAGGCGGCCGTGGTCCTGGTCCACGACCTGTGGCCGCTCTTCCACCGCCTGCGGCGCACCGACCTGAGCGTCCCCTGCCACAAGCTCGGACTCGGGTTCGCCCGGCTCTGGGGCCACCGCCTGGCCATCTACGAGATGACCACCACGCTGGCCATCTCGCACAAGCACACCGGAGCCCATGAGGAGGCACTGCGGCTCTACGAGGAGGGCCGCACCCTCGCCACCGAGGACCAGGACCCCGGCCGCATCGCCCAGTGCACGGCCGGTATCGGCGCCACGCTCTACGAGGCCGAGCAGTACGCCGCCGCCGAACCTGAACTCGCGCGCGCGATCGAGCTCTACGCCGAGCTCGGCGACCGGCGCGGCGCCGGCCTCGCCGAGATCCTCCTCGGCTCCGCCGCCGCCCGCCGGAACAACACCGACCTCGCGCTCCCGCTGCTCCAGCAGGCCCTCGCCGACCTCGAATCGCTCACCCCGCCCGACCCGCTGAACGCGGCCCGGGCGAAGGTCTTCCTGGGCGAGGCGCAGTCCCTCGCCGGGCGGCACGACCTCGCCGCCGGCACCATCAACGACGCACTCCGGACGTTCGCGGACCTCGGCCACCGTCACTGGGTGGCCTATGCCACGGAGTTCCTCGGGCAGGCCGCCGAACGTGCCGGCCTGCCCGAGGCCGCCGCCGACTGGTACGGCTCCAGCCAGGACCAGTACCGGAACCTGGGCGCCACCCGCGACGTGGAACGTCTGAACGGCCGGCTCCTCGCCCTGCTGCACCAGTGACCAGCGCTCGCCGGCCCCGCGCCCCACCCGGGCCCGGCACCGGTTGTCGCACTCCCCTGACACAGCACCCGAGGCAGTCGGCAACATCCCTATTGGTCATGTGAGTTGGGGTCGTTCACCGGATCGTGTGTCATCCGACGCGACACGCCGACACGGCCCCGCCCCGCCGCCTACGGTGGAACACCTGCCGACGCACTCACATACGACAGGCGATCACATGCCCGATCGCGGCTTCGCCGCGCCCTGACCCGGCCGGGCGGCCCTTCACATCCGCTCTCCGCCGCTTCGAGAGGAAGAAATCCGATGGTCCACAGGCTGGTTGTGGGAGTCCACTTGGTCGGACGGCCGGTATGAGCGTCCCGAGCCGCCCGGTACCTGCGGCCGGCCGTGTGACGGTGGGAAGCGAGGAGACCCGCCTCGTTGTCGTGCGGGGGAACTCCGCCAGCGGCAAGTCGTCGGTGGCCGCCGGGATCCGGCAGCGGTTCGGTCGCGGCCTGGCCCTGGTCGCCCAGGACAACCTCCGCCGGATCGTACTGCGCGAGCGCGACCGGCCCGGCGGCGCGAACATCGGCCTGATCGACACCGTGGCACGCTACGCGCTCGATGCCGGCTACCACGTCGTCATCGAGGGCATCCTGTACGCCGACCACTACGGCGACATGCTCACGGGCCTGGTGGGCGACCACCGCGGTGTCTCCCGCTGCTACTACCTCGACGTCCCGTTCGACGAGACCCTCGCGCGGCACGCCTCGAAGGCCGACGCCGAGTACCTCACGCGGGTCACCGAGCGAGAGCTGCGGGACTGGTACCGCGAGCACGACCTCCTGCCCGGCGGCTTCGAGACCGTCATCGGCAGCGACAGCCCCCTCCACGACACGGTCGACCGCGTGATGCGCGAGACCGGTCTCACCGGCCTGCCCGCGCTGGACGACTGAGGCCGCCACCCGGCCGCCACGTTCGCGTCGCCGGCCTCCCACACCACCCTGACAAGGAGCGCCCGAGTGCCCGCACCCGATCCGCGTGCCCGCGCCGCCACGCCGCGCGACGCCGACGAGCTGCTGCGGCTGCGCGTCGCGGTCCTGACCGGCGAACCGGTCACCGACCAGTGGCGAGCGACGTTCCGCGACGACCTGCACCGTCGCCTGGGCACCGACCCGGACCTGTTCGCCTACGTCGCCGACGCACCCGGCGGCGGCCTCGCCGCCTGCGCCATCGGCATCGTCTACCGCGGCTACTGCGGCCCCGCCTACCCGACCGGCCGGTGGGCCAGGATCCACACGGTGGTCACCGACCCCGCCCACCGCCGCCAGGGCCTGGCCCGCGCAGTCACCAGCACCCTGGTCACCGCGATCACTCAGCACGGCTGCTCCATCGAACTGCGCGCCACCGAAGCCGGCGCCCCGCTCTACCGAAGCCTCGGTTTCAAGCCCGTCGACGGCTTCATGGCCTTGCTGCCCACCTCCCCGGGCCGGGCCGAGTAGCCCCGCCCCGCCCACCCTTCCCCTTGACGACTACGGAGTCCCGATGCACGAGACGAGCAGGCTGTCGGTCGGCGTCATCGCCCACGATCTGACCACCGACCGGATCGCCACCGTCCACTACGGCCAGCGCAGTTGGTCCCCGGGGCCCGCCTGGACGGTCCCCGGAGGAAAGGTCGATCCCGGGGAGGAGATCCCCGACGCCGCCGCCCGGGAACTGCGCGAGGAGGCCGGCCTCATCGCCCGCCCGTGCGATCTGCGCCTGGTCCACACGATCCAGGCCCAGGAGGGCTGGGACGGGCTCGGCGGCTTCCTGCTGTTCGTCTTCGCCACCAACGAGTTCACGGGCGCGCTGGTCAACGTCGAACCGGACAAGCACCTGGAGGTGCGCTGGCACCCCACCACCACCGCCCTGCCCAGCCCGATGTTCCCGACCTCCAAGGCGGCGGTGGAGGCGTACCTGGCCGGCGGGCCCGCGTTCTCCACTCACGGGTTCGACCCCAGCCCCGGGCAGCGGCGCCTCGCCGGGACGTGACCCGGCACCGGCCGATCCCCAGCGCTTCCCGGTCCACCGGCACCGAGCGGCGCGCCCTACCGCCTCGACGAAAGGGAGTATGTGACCAGCGCACCCACGACCTCCACGGACTCGGTCCCGGACAGCGAGCAGCTGCTGTTCGGCGGGCCGATGCGCTACGACTACGGCTGGGCCAAGCACGAGCTGGCCAGCGGCAAGATCACGTTCTGGGCGGTGGCGCGGCAGATGCCGCACTTCCTGCACCTGGCCGGGCGGATGGCGTGGCATGCCGACCGCGCCGCCCTGGTGACCCTGGTCGGCGCCGAGGTACTGCGCGGCCTCGCCGCGGCCGTGGCACTGATCGCCACCAACCACGCGCTGGCCGCGCTGCTCGCCCCCGGCGACGTTCCCGCCGTGCTGCGCGCGGCGCTGCCGGCGATCGTGACCGTCGGGGTGATCGCGGGCCTGTCCTCCGGGCTGTCCGCCGCCTCCGGGTGGGCCGGCGACCGGCTCAAGCCCGCGGTCTTCCGCCAGGCCACCCTCGACTTCCTGGGCATCGTCAGCCGCTCCGAGCTGGAGGCCATCGAGGACCCGGCCTTCCTCGCCGAGGTGGACAGCGCCCGCTGGGGCGCCACGGCCCTGCAGGGCATCATCGGCCAGGCCACCTCCGTCCTCGCCGCCGTCTTCGGCCTCGTCTCCGCCGCCGGGGTCCTGTCCGTCCTCCACCCCGCCCTGCTGCCCATGCTGCTGCTGATCGCCGTCCCGCGGGGCTGGGGCGCCGTACGCACCGCCCGCCGCCACTACGCCTCCATCCGGGCCTGGCTCCAGCACAACCGCGCCAGCACCCTGCTCGCGGACATGCTGATCCGCCCGTACTCCGCGGCCGAGCTGCGGGTGCACGCCGCCGGGCCGTTCATCCTCCACCACTACGAGCAGATGGCCCGCGCGGCCGAGAAGGAACAGGCCCGCCTCGCCGGAGCGAAGGCGCGTACCGACCTGCTGTCCGCGGCCCTGGCCGGCGCCGCCACCGTCGGCGCGTTCGCACTCCTGGGCTCGCTCGTCATGAACGGTGCGATCCCGCTCGCCGCCGCCGGAACCGCCGTGGTGGCCATCCGCACCGGCTCGGCGAGCATCGGCGGCCTCGTCTCCCAGATCAACGGCCTGTACGAGGAGAGCCTGTTCGTCCGCGACCTCGACCAGCTGCGCCGCGAGGGGCACCGCCGGGCAATCCCCACCGGCGGCACCCCGCTGCCCGAACGCCCCGAGACGATCACCGTCGAGGACGTCTCGTTCAGCTACGACGGCCGCGACACCCCCGCCCTCGACAAGGTCACCCTCACCATCCCCCGGGGCAAGGTCATCGCGCTGGTCGGCGCGAACGGCTCCGGCAAGTCGACCCTGGCCAACATCCTGTGCGGCGTCTACCAGCCGCACCAGGGCCGTATCCGGTGGGACGGCGTCGACACCGCGACGGCCGACCGCGACCAGCTCTTCAGCAGCGTCGCCCTGCTCGCCCAGACTTTCCAGCGCTGGAGCTTCACCCTGCGCGCCAACCTGCTCCTGGGCCGTCCAGAAGTCGCCTGCAGCCAGCAGCAGTTGGAGGACACCGCCGAGTACGCCGGTCTCAACCCGGTCATCGAGGAACTGCCCCGCGGCTTGGACACCCTCATCGCCAAGGGCCTCGAAGGCGGGGTGGGCCTGTCCGGCGGCCAGTGGCAGAAGGCCGCCCTCGGCCGAACCTACCTGCGCCTGACCACGCCCGACGCCCACGGGCGGCTTCCCGCCCTCGTCATCGTCGACGAACCGACCTCCGCTATGGACCCCGAAACCGAGGTCGAGACGTTCGAACAGATCCGCCGGCTCACCGCCCTCGGCGTCACCGTCGTCCTCATCACCCACCGCCTCGGCGCCACCGCCAGGGCCGACCGCATCTTCGTCCTCGACCACGGCCGCCTCGTCGAACAGGGCACCCACGCCGAGCTGATGGCCCAGGAACCCGCCACCCGCTACCGCGAGTCCTACCTCCTCCAGGCCGCCCAGTACGACGTCGGCGAGCGCCTGCCCCGCCAGACGAACCACGCCCCCACCATTGCCTGACCGCGCACCACAGAACCAGGCCCGTCCAACCTTCCTATACCAGACCGGAGTTCACCGTGAAGAACGAGCCGCCCAGCACCCCGCGCACAGCCCTGGTGAGCGGCTCCACGGTCCGGATCGGCGAACTCGCCGGCAACGGCCGCCCCAGCGAGGACCGGGTGTTCACCACGGCCGACGCCCTGATCGTCCTGGACGGCGTCTCCACCGTCACCGACGAAACGCCCCGCGGCGCCTGGTACTCCGACACCCTCGGCGCGGCCATCGCCGAACTCCTCACCCGCGAGGCGGATACAGACCTGCGCCAGGTCCTCGCCTCCGCGATCCGGGCCGTCGCCGACGCCCACGGCCTCGTCGCCGGCTCCTCGCCAGCGTCCACCGTGGCGGTCGCGCGGCGAAGGGCGGATCGGATCGAGGCGGCCGTCCTGGGAGACAGCCCCGTCGTCGCCATCGGCCGCGACGGCACGGTGCACGCGGTGCGCGACGACCGCCTCACCCGGCTGGTCGACGCCCGGCCCGAAGCACGGGAGTACCGCGATCGCCTGCGCGCCGGGCACGGCTTCGGCGACCGGCACCGCCTGATCCTCCAGGAGCTGCGCGACTTCCAGGGCAAGGTGGTCAACCGCCCGGACGGGTACTGGATCGCCGAGGCCGTGCCCGAGGCGGGCCTCCACGCGATCACCGCCTCGTGGCCGTCCGACGACCTGGCCGAGGTCGTGATCGCCACCGACGGCATCACCGCCGGTGTCGAGGAGTACGAGCTGTACTCGTGGCAGGAACTCGCCCGCGCGTGCCGGCAGGACGGGCCGCTGGCGGTCGCCGACGCCATCGCGCGCGCCGAGCGCGAAGACCCCGACGGGCAGCTCTGGCCCCGCTACAAGGTCTCGGACGACAAGGCCCTCGCCTTCTGGCCGCTGCGGGAGCCCGACGGTCCGGGCCTGACGAAGACGGCGGGTCCGAGCGGCGCAGAGGCCTACCGGTGAGGCCGTTCATGGCACCGGGGCGCCGCTGGGGCCGCGAGGGCGGCAGCGTGGCGGCGATCCTCCTGGCCGACCGGCTGCTCCGCACGGAGGCCCGGTGACGACGCCCACTGCGCAGGGGCTGCCACCGGTCGGCTGGCAGCATGACGCCCTACCGCTGCTTCGAGCGTGGGCCGCCGCCGAGCCGCACATTCGCGACCTGCGGGTGCACGGCTCGGCGGCCGAGGGCGCCGAGGGGCTGGACCGCTGGTCCGACCTAGACTTCGTCGTGACCAGCAGCAGCGCCCCGCAGACGCTCGCCGACGACTTCGCCGGCCTGGCCAGCAGCTCGCTCGGCCCGATCTACACCAGCAGCCGCATCGACGATGAGCACAGCGTCGGGATCCGCCTGGTCCTTCGTGACCTACGCCGCATCGATCTGACCGTCCGCTCGGCCACCGTGCGGGAGCCGGCCCCGGCGGTGCCGCCGCGCGAGACCCGGGAAGTACTGGCCGAGCTGGTGAACGCCTACCGGTTCGATGCGGTCCTGGCGGCGGTCAAGGCCGCCCGCGGCGACGTGCTGATCGGCTCCCACATGGCCCTCCAGCTACCCCGGCACCTCCTGGTCGCGGCGATGGTCCTGCGCGACCGCGACACCGGTACCAACCACCACCGCCACGGCCACACCGCCTGGGACTCCTGGGCCCACCGGCTGGCCGCCGCACCCCAGCCCTACAGCCCACCGGCCATCACCGCCGCCATCCGCTTCCACACTCACGTCCTGCACCACCTGCTGGCCGAACAGGCACCGGAAGCGGTCGGCGACGAGCAGCCGCTGCTAGCCCTGCTCGACGCCGTGGACAGCGCCGCCGCCTGACCCCGCCGGCCCCGACCCCATCAACATCCGGCCGGGCCGCTGCCCGAACGCGCCCGGCCGACAACGGAGGACCACCCACATGCTGCGCTTCGCGACGTACAACCTCTTCAACCTCGGATCGGTGAAGAGCCGCCAAGAACAGGACCGCTACGACCTGCTCGTCCAGGTGATCCGCGACCTGGACCCCGACGTCCTAGCCGTTCAGGAGATCATCGGCCGGACACCCGAAGCCGCCGCAACCGTGCTGCGCCGGCTCGCGGACGACACCAGCCTGGACTGCCGGGTGGTCCGGCCCCGCGACGACAGCGCCCCCACTCTCGCCCTGGCATCCAGCACCCATGACTTCCACACGGCGGTGCTGTGGCGGCCGGGCACCGAACCCGTGCGGGGCGGCTGGCGCGGGTACGACGGCGGGGTGGACTTCTGGCACTCGATGGCCACCGTCGTACTGGACGTCGGCGGCCCGGAGCCGGTCAAGTTCGCCTCCTACCACGGCGACCCGTTCCGAGGAGACTTCCGGTTCAACGAGGCCCGGCGCGTCCACTCGGCGTTCCGCAGCGGCGTCCTGGGCGCGATCGGGTCGGACTCCAACTCGATCTCCGCAGACCGCCGCCCGGGCGGCGCCTACTACGACCACGACCCGTACACCGAGCAGGACCACGAGTGGCTGGAGTACCAGGTGCTGTGGCGGGAAGACCCCGAGGACCCTCCGGTCGCCGACCGCCGCGCCGGCGAGGTACTGCACCGCGGCGGCCTGCTGGACGCCGCCGCCGTCCTGGACGCGCCATGGCAGCCCTCGGCCGGCCACTGGAGCGACGAAGACGGCGACCCGGACATCTGGGGGGAGCGCCGAATCGACCACGCGCGCGTCACCCGACGCCTCGCTCCGGCTCTCCGCACACACCGGATCGTGCGCACCGAGCAGTCGCTCGCCGCCTCCGACCACTGCCCCGTGGTCGCGGAACTGGACCTTCGCGCTCTGACTCAGGCCACCCCCTTCGAGGAGCGGCAGTGATCCTCCCGGACGCCCACGCGGGACGCCGTGCCCGCCACCGACGAAGTGCGCCACGGCCTGCGGACGGCAGTCGGCGTTCTGCTGCCCTCCGCCTGCGGCCGACTGACGGGCGTGCGCCACGGCGACATTTCGGGGCGGCCGATCGCGCTGCCCGGCGGAAAGGGGCCGAGCACCCGGAGACCCCCACCAGGTGGAGCGCGGTGCGCGAGCTCCACGAAGAACCCCGGCATCACGTCGATCTGACGGGCCCGGCCGCCGTCCCGGGTGCACGGGTGCGCAGCGAGCGTGACGACGGGCGGCCTTGGCCACGGGCTTGCTGACGCACTACGGTCCGATCATGTCTCAGCGTCAGCTTCCCGATCTGGCCGCCGGCCTGCGAGCGGACCACCTGCGCTTCCTGCGGTCGCCGGACAGTCGGGAGTTGTACGGCTACATCGAGTCCGAGGGCCACCCGCTTCTGTGCCCGGCCGCGTGGTCGGCGTTGCCTCGCCAGCAGCGGGTCGACCGGGTCGTCGCGGCCGAGGAGCGCCGCATCGCCGCCGGGACGACGTTCGCCCTCGACACCCCCGTGGTCGAGGCCGTCCAGGCGCTCGCTGCGGACCGGACGGTGCCGCTGGTGTTCACCGAGGATGTTCTGCCCGCGCCGTCCGGCCTGCTCGTCACCGCGGTGCCGTTGTGGGACCTCGGCGAGTTCTCGATCGTGGCCGCCTCCTGGGGCCCGGCCATGGAGGGATTCGGGCCCGGCGTGCACCTGACCTGGTGGTCCGACGTTCGCACCGTCAACCAACAAGTCCCCCTCATGCGGGACTTCGATCTGCACCTGCCCTTCCCTCCCATCCTGGACTCCCGCCTGGTCCAGGCCGACCTGCCGGAGGGCCTCACGTACTCCGCCGGGCCGCTGCGGGCCGTCGTCGCCGCCTGGTACGCGCTCACCGACAACGGCACCGAGATCTCCGATCAGCGGCCCTCGCCCGCCATCGGGCGCGCGCTGGCCGCGCAGAAGGCGAAGCAGCGCAGCGTCCGGGTGGCCACGACGGCCGCCGCCGACGCCACCCGGCAGGCTATCCTCGCCCGGGCCGCCGCCCGGCACTCCCGGCTGTTCGGCACCCACGGCGCACAGATCGGCGGCATCGACGCGTCGGCGACCCCACCAGTGCCCTCCGACGGCCCGTTCCCCGGCGAACTCGACCACCGGCTTTCCCCGGCCCTTCGCCGTACCGCGCAGCTGTACCGCGAAGCCGCCGGCCGGTGGAACCGGCGGGAGACGGAGGTCTTCCAGCGCTACCCCGGGGTCCTGGAGCAGCTGGAGGAACTGCGGGTGCGCGACCACGGACTCTGGGAGCCGTGGTGCTGGATGCCCGTCAGCGAGGTCGCCCGCTGGCTCATCCAGCAGTGGGGTGTTCCCGCGGAGCAGGCCCTCTGGGACGCGGTGCGGATCGCGGCCGTCGGTGCCTGGCGCAGCGGCGGGCGGCACGCCCTGGTGCACGGCGGCG
>NZ_JBEZUT010000291.1:0-10886 GCF_040636595.1 Kitasatospora sp. NPDC036755 | reverse complement strand
GCTGCCGCTGGTGGCCTACAACATCGTGCAGCTGCGGAAGGAGCGTGAGGTCCGGTGACCGGGACGGACGGCCGGGAGGGCGCGGTGGAACCCGTCAGGTCGTGGCCGGCCAGGACGGCGGCCAGCAGCCCCGGCCGCCGGGGGTCGGCGATGCCGATCCGCCACGGGCCGCCGACGGTCTGCACGTCCCCGCCGCCGCTGACGCAGTACTGCCGGGCGCCGGAGCCGCGCAGCAGGTCGGCCGCCTGCTGGACCGCCCAGCCCTTGACCCAGCCGCTGGGGTCGAGCCGGCCGCCCGGGCGCTCGCTGAAGTAGCCGTCGGTCTCGGCGGCCACCGCGCGGCAGGCGGCGAGGACGGTGCCGACCTCCGGGTCGCAGTCGTCCGGGGCCAGGTCGCCCCGGTCGAGGCGGCTGATGTCGCTGTCCGGCCGGTAGGTGGAGAACACCGTGTCGATCCGGTGCAGCCGCTCGGTGATCCGTTCCAGCACGACCGGGGTGCCGGGGCCCGGGTCGCGCACGGTGATCGAGAAGACGGTGCCCATCACGGGCTCGGCATGGCGGAGCACGGCAGCCTCAGCCCCTGGCCCGGTCGAGGGCGCTCTGCAGGGAGCGGACGTAGCCGTCGCTCGTGTACGTCGCCCCGCTGACCACGTCGATCCGGGCGCTCTGCGCGGTGATCGCCTCCTGGTTGAGGATCGGCAGTGCGGAGCCGTTGATCTCCAGGTCGCGCCGTTCGGCGGTCGGGTACTTGACCACGTCGACGGCGGTGATCCGGCTGCCGGCCAGGGTGACCTGTACCTGCACCGGGCCGTACCGGGTGTTGACGGTGTTGCCGCTCACCTTCCGGGTCGCGCCGGTGCCCGCGCCGGTGCCCGCGGAGGGGGCGGAGCCCGAGGCGGCCGGGGAGGACGGGGCGGGAGAGGGGGCCGTGCCCGAAGGAGCCGACACGTCGGCCCCGGAACCGGCCCCGGTTCCGCTCCCGGCCCCGGTGGCGGAGCCCGGTCCCGAACCGATCACCGGGGCGGGGCCGGGGGCCTCGTGTGGTTTGAGGGACAGCAGCAGCACCACCCCGGCCGCGGTGGCGGCGCTGGTGACGACGGCTCGGCGCATGGAAATCGACACTCCTCAGGTGCTCGGCAACAGGGGCCCGGCCAGCCGGACGCACCGGATGTGCCGGATGTACCGGAAGTCCCGGCCGGGCCGGCCGGCCGGCCCGGACCGGCTCAGAACGAAAAGCTCTCGTGGTGGATGCGCCCCGGCCGCACCCCCGCCGCCCGCAGCGCGCGGACGGCCTCCTCGGCGAAGGCGTCCGGGCCGCACAGGTAGACCTCGTGCCCGGCGAGGTCCGGGACCAGCCGGGCCAGCGCGGCCCCGAGGTCCCCGACCCGCTCACGCGGGCCGAGCAGCTCGTGCACCGCCGCACCGCGCCGCCGGGCGACCTCGGCCAGCTCCGCCCGGAACAGCACGTCCTGCGGCCGGCGGGCCCGCTGGACGAGCGTCAGCTCGCCCGGGAGGGTCTCGAACAGGGCGCGCAGCGGGGTGATCCCGACCCCCGCGCCGAGCAGCAGCACCCGGCGCTGCCGCAGCCGCCGCCCGGTGAACGCCCCGTACGGGCCCTCGGCGCGCACCCGGATGCCCGGGCGCAGTCCGGCCACCGCCGCGCTGTGCCCGCCGAGGTCCTTGACCGTGAAGCGCAGGAACTCCGGGTGCGGCGGCGCGGAGAGCGAGTACGGGTTGGCGGCCCAGCGCAGCCCGGGCGCCTGGAACTGGATCCGGAAGAACTGGCCGGGCTCGGCGCCGAGTTCGTCCAGCCGCCGCCCGGTGAGGAACAGCGACACCACGCCGGGGCCCTCGCGCCGGACCTCGGCGACGGTCAGGCGGTGCCGCCGGTCGAGCAGCCACGGCCGCAGCAGCCGGAACCAGCCGATCAGTGCCGCGGTGCCGAAGTAGAGGGCGTACCAGGCGGCCGCGGCGGGGCCGCCGCCCAGGTCGGCGCCGGTGGCGAGCTGGTGGGAGAAGGCCAGTGCCACCGCGAGGTAGGTCGCCAGGTGGAGGTGGTACCAGGTCTCGTAGCGCAGGCGGCGGCGCGCGATCCGGGCGGAGACCGCGCCGGTGCCGAGCAGCAGCAGGGTGCCCAGGGTGGCCTTGATCATCTCGGGGTAGTGGAAGACGATCTCCACGCCCTCGCCGACCGGGCCGCGCCCGTCGGTCAGCGCGTAGCCCCAGACGACCGTCAGCACGTGCACCGTGACCAGGGCGACCGTCCACCGCCCGCCGAAGGCGTGCCAGCGAGCCAGCCGGTCCGCGCCGACCCCGCGCTCGACCGGCGGCAGCCGGGCCATCAGCAGGAGCAGCACCGGCGCGGCGTAGCCCGCCAGCAGCCCGGTGATCCGGCCGGCGCCGGTCAGCCAGCCGGCCGCGCCGACCACCGAGGGGGTGCCCTTCCACCAGATCGCGAGCACCCCGAGCGCGCCCACGGCGATCAGGGCGAGCGCCGCGCGCGGGTCGAGGGCGAACGGCGGACGCGGTGCCGCCCGGTGCCTCGGGCGGTCGGGTGCCGGCCGGGGCCCGGGCCGCGACGTCGGTGCGGCGGCAGTGCTCATCGGGAACCTCCTCAGCGCCCGGCGGCGAGTGCCGCCGAGGCTGTCGACGATCGCACCGCAAGCTCTGAGCCGGCTCTGAACGGTGGCCGCGCCCGGCCTCGACCCGGGGGCATCGTGCCAGGTCAGAGTCGGTGTGAAGGCCAGCAGGCCGGGGGTGGAGGTCTCACCGGTTTCTCATCGGGACCGGCCAGGATGAACAATGCCCAGCACCGACCCGAGGAGCCCCATGGACGAGACCGCCGACCGCCCGGACTGGCGGGTCCTGGTCGTCGACGACGAGCCGGACCTGGTCGAGGTGGTCTGCGGGGCCGTCCGCTACGAGGGCTGGCAGGCGCGCGGCGAGACCGCCGGCCTGGCCGCCGTCGAGGCCGCCGCGGCCTGGCGGCCGCACGCCGTGGTGCTGGACGTGATGCTGCCGGACCTCGACGGCCTGGAGGTGCTGCGCCGCATCCACGCCGAGCAGCCCGAGGTGCGGGTGCTGTTCCTCACCGCCCGGGACGCCGTCGAGGAACGGATCGCCGGCATCGCGGCCGGTGGCGACGACTACGTGACGAAGCCGTTCAGCCTGGCCGAGGTGATGGTGCGGCTGCGCGGCCTGCTCCGCCGGGCCGCCCCGCCGGCGGCGACCCGGCAGCCGCCCCCGCACGCCCTGGTGCTGGGTGACCTGGTGCTGGACGACCGGGCCCGCGAGGTCACCCGGGGCGGGGAGGCGGTGGAGCTCAGCCCGACCGAGTACGCGCTGCTCGCCCACCTGATGCGTCACCCCCGGCAGGTGCTCAGCAAGGCGCAGATCCTGGACGCCGTCTGGTCGTACGACTTCGGCGGGCAGGCGCACGTCGTGGAGCTGTACATCAGCTACCTGCGCAAGAAGGTGGACGCGGGCCGCAGTCCGATGATCCACACGGTGCGCGGCGCGGGATACCTGATCAAGGCCGCGCCGTGAGGCTCCGCACCCCGCGCGCCCGGCTGGTGCCCCGCACCCTGCGCGCCCGGCTGATCGCCGGCCTGCTGGTGCTGCTCGTCGCCACCTGCGCGGCCGTCGGCCTCGCCACCACCGCCGCGCTGCGCCACTTCCTGGTCGACCGGCTGGACCAGCAGCTCACCGAGTCGGGCGGCCGCTACGCCGCGAGCCTGGAGCACACCGGCCACGGCGCCGGCCCCGACACCAGGGCCCAGACTCCCGGCACCCTCGGCGTTCGGCTGCTGGACGGGCGGGTCACCGCCGCCGGCGTGGTCGACGGGGACGCCGACGACGTGGACACCCCGGGGGACGAGGACGACCGGGTCGCCTTCACCCCCGACCGGCAGCGGCAGCTGGCCGCCCTGCCCGTCGGCGGCCAGGCCCGCACCCTCGACCTCGGCGGGGTCCTGGGCCACTACCGGGTCCGCGCGGTCGCCGGGCGGGACGGCGACGTCCTGGTCAGCGGCCTGCCGCTGCGCCCGGCCGAGGACACCGTGGGGCGGCTGGCGACCCTGGAGCTCACCGTCTTCGCGATCTCCGTCGCCGCCGCCGGAGCGGCCGGGGCCGTCTGGGTCGGCTTCTCGCTGCGCCCGCTGCGGCGGGTGGTGGGCATGGCGGAGCGGGTCAGTGCCCTGCCGCTCGCCAGTGGCGAGGTGATGCTCGCCGAACGCGTGCCGGACGCCGACCCGCGCACCGAGGTCGGCCGGGTCGGCGCCGCGCTCAACCGGATGCTCGGGCACGTCGGCGACGCCCTGGCCCGCCGCCACGCGGTGGAGGAGCGGCTGCGCGGCTTCGCCGCCGACGCCAGCCACGAGCTGCGCACCCCGGTCGCGGCGGTCCGCGGCCACGCCGAGCTGGCGCTGCGCCATCCCGGGCCGGTGCCCGAGGAGGTGCGGCACTCGCTGGAGCGGATCGACGCCGAGGCGGTGCGGATGGGCGCGATCGTCGAGGACCTGCTGCTGCTCGCCCGGCTGGACGCCGGCCGTCCGCTGGCCGCGGAGGAGGTGGACCTGACCCGGATCGCTCTCGACGCGGTGGCCGACGCCCGCGCCGCCGGGCCGGAGCACCGCTGGCGGCTCGCACTGCCCGAGGAGCCGGTGCTGGTCCGCGGGGACGGGCACCGGCTGAGCCAGGTGGTGGCCAACCTGCTGGCCAACGCCCGGACCCACACCCCGCCCGGCACCGAGGCCCGGCTGTGCCTCGAACGGTCGGACGGCCAGGTCGAGTTGAGCGTCACGGACGACGGCCCGGGGATCGCGCCGGAGCTGGTCGACCGGGTCTTCGAACGCTTCGTCCGGGGCGACCGGGCCCGCTCCCGCGCCACCGGCTCGACCGGGCTCGGCCTGGCCATCGTCCGGGCCGTGGTGGAGGCGCACGGCGGCACGGTGGCGGTGGAGAGCCGGCCCGGCCGCACGCGCTTCACCGTCCGGCTGCCGGGACCGCCGTCGATCCGGTAGCCGTCGCCGTGGTGGTGCGGAAGCGCTGCCGGTAGTCGGTCGGCGTGGTGCCGAGGCGGCGGCGGAAGGCGCGCACCAGGGTGTCGACGGTCCCGAACCCGCAGCCGCCGGCGACGCGTTCGAGCGTCTCGTCGGTGGACTCCAGCCGGTGACGGGCGAGTTCGACCCGGGCCGACTCGACGTAGGCGCTCGGGGTGGTGCCCAGTTCGGTCTTGAAGATCCGGGTCAACTGCCGTTCGCTGACGTGGGCGTGGGCCGCGAGGTCCGGGACGGTGAGCCGCCCGGCGAGGTTGCGCAGGATGTGGTGGCGCAGCTCCTCGATCCGCCGGGTCGTCGACACGGGCTCCAGCGGGACACTGAACTGGCTCTGGCCGCTGGGGCGTTTGAGGTACATGACGAGCTGTCGGGCGACCCTCAGGGCCAGTTCCTCGCCGAAGTCCTCGGCGACCAGCGCGAGTGACAGGTCCAGGCAGGCGCTGATGCCCGCACCCGTCCAGACCTCGCCCTCGCGGATGAAGATCGGGTCCGGATCGACCTCGATCTCCGGGTGCTCCTCGGCGAGTTGGCCGGCCGTGGACCAGTGGGTGGTGGCCCGCCGGCCGTCCAGCAGCCCGGCGGCGGCGAGCAGGTGCGCGCCGACGCAGACGCTGGCCACCCGGCGCGAGCGGGCGGCCAGCGTGCGGACCCGGTCGACCACCGCCGGGTCGGTGAGCGCGCGGACCCGGCGGCGGTCGTCCACCACGACCGAGCCGGGCACCAGCAGGGTGTCGATCCGGCTCCGGGCGGCCTCGTCGAAGGTGAGGTCGGGCAGGACGCGCACGCCCGCCGCGGTGGTGACGGGCTCCGCCGTCTCGGCCGCGAGCACGACCCGGTAGCCGGTCGTGCCGTCGGTCTCCCGGCGGACCAGGGAGAACACCTCGGGCGGGCCGGTCACGTCGAGCAGGTCGACGCCCTCGAACAGGACGATGACGATCAGCCGCTGCGCGGCCGGTGCGGTCCGCGCCGTCTCCGAGGACCGTGCGGTCCGTCCGGCCGGTGGGGTCTGTCCGGGCAGCATCGGCGTCCTTCCTCGATGTCGGAATCTGCATGTTAGGCGACATTGCCGACACCGGAGCGCCGACCGTAGCGTTTTCGAGGCCGGCCACACCGGCTGTGACCTGCGAGATCACCGATCCCCGACCGTGAAGGCGGTACCCCGTGCCCACGACCACCCTGCGCACCCTCAACGGCCTCGACGAGACGCCCGCCGTGCTCGGCGCCTCGACCCTGGTCATGATCGACTACCAGAACACCTACGTGGGCGGCGTGATGGAACTGGAGGGCTGGCAGGAGGCGCTGGGCGCCGGCGCCGACCTGCTCGCCCGGGCCCGGGCGGCCGGCGCCACCGTGATCCACGTGGTCAACGACGGCGGCGAGGGCACCCCGTACGACATCCGGGCCGAGATCGGGCGGATCCACCCCAGCGTGGCCCCGGCCGAGGGCGAGCGCGTGGTGGTCAAGCAGGCCCCGGACGCCTTCGTCGGCACCGAGCTGGGCGACCTGCTCGACGCGGCCGGCCACCGGGACGTCGTCGTCGCCGGGTTCATGACCCACATGTGCGTCGCCTTCACCGCCGCCGGGGCCTTCCTGCGCGGCCACCGCCCGACCGTGGTGGCCGCCGCCTGCGCCACCCGGCCGCTGGAGTCGGCGGGCACCGGGCTGACGGCCGCCCAGGTCCACCGCGCCGCGCTGGCGACGATCGGCGACCTCTACGGCGTGGTGGTGGAGACCCCGGCCGACCTCGGCTGAGCCCGACCGGCCCGACCGGACCCGACGAGCGACGGACGGTCCGACCGGACCCGACGAGCGACGGACGGTCCCGCTCCGGTGACGGCCACCCCGATCGCCACCGATCCGCCACCGATCCGCCGCCGGCTCGTTGGACCGGTCGGCGCACGGTGTCGGCGGAGGGCGGGGAACGGGCATGGCGGGGGACGGGACGGAGGTGGTCGGAGGTCCGCCGGAGCTGGCCGAGTCGTACCGGCTCTGCGAGCGGGAGGTGGCCGCCCACCTGGCCCCACTGCGGGCGATCAGCGACCTGCTGCCTCCCGAGGTGCGGCCGTACGTCCACGCCGTCAACGGCTTCGCCTCCCGCTCCGACCGGCTCGCCGACGACCCGGACGCCCACGGGCCCGACGCCGAAGCCCCCCGGGGCACCGCCGACCCCGCCGAGCGGGAGCGCCGCTTCGCCCGCTGGCGGGCCGACACCCTGGCCGAGCTGGCGGCCGGCCACAGCGGGCACCCGCTGCGCCGGGCCTTCGTGGACACCGTGCGGCGCTGGGAGCTGGACCGGGCGCTGGTCGAGGAGTTCCTGGACGCCACCCGCGCCGACGGCGCCCGCCCGCCGGCCCTCGGGACCCTCGCGGACCAGCGCCGCCACCTGCGCGGCATCGCGGGGACGGTCACCGAGCTGTGGGCCCCGCTGCTTGGCGCGCGGGGCCCGCGGGCGGCGGCCGCGCTGTCCGCGCTGGGGGAGGCCTGCCAGCTGGCCGACCTCCTGGAGGACCTCCCGCTCGACCTCGCGGCCGGCCGCTGCTACCTGCCGCGGGAGGAACTGCGCCGACTCGGCCTGACCGTCGCCGACCTGGGCCGGGACGACCACCGGGACGACCACCGGAACAGCCACCGAGGCGATCACCGGGGCGACCGCCGGCCCGCCCTGGACGAGCTGGCCGCGAACCAGCAGCGGTTGCTGCACCGCCTGTTGGAGCGGGCCCTGCCCGCCACCTGGCTGGTGGCCCCCGGCTGCCGCCCGTTCCTGCACACCATGCTGCTCGGTGCCCAACTGCAGTACGACGAGGCGACCCTGGTGCGCTCGCGCGTCCTCACCGAGGGGCTCACGCCGCTGAGTTCCGACGGGGTCACGCCCGGGCGACGGGCCCGGCCCGCGCCTCCCGCGGGCGGGCCCGCCCACGTCGCCGTGATCATGGACGGCAACCGGCGCTGGGCCGAGACCCGTCGGCTGCCCGCCGAACACGGCCACCGGGCCGGGCAGCGGGCCGCACTGCGGCTGGTCAACGCGGCGCTGCGGCTGGGCATCCGCCACCTGAGCCTGTACGCGTTCTCCACCGAGAACTGGGACCGCCCGCCCGAGGAACTGACCGCGCTGTTCGACTCCCTGGCCGATGGCCTCACCCGCAGCGCGCGGGGCCTGCACGCCCTCGGCGTACGGATCCGCTGGTGCGGCCGGCGGGACCGGGTGGACGAGTGGCTGGCCGCCGAGATCGCGCTGGTGGAGAGCCTGACGTCCAACAACGGCACGCTGACCCTGACGGTCTGCGTCGACTACGGCGGCCGGGAGGAACTGGCCGCCGCGGCGCGCGGGCTGGCCGTCGAGGCGGTGGGCGGGCGGATCCGGCCGGAGGAGATCGGCCCGGCCGACCTCGCCCGGCACCTGTACCTCCCGGACCTCCCGGACGTGGACCTGCTGATCCGCACGTCCGGTGAGCAGCGGATCAGCAACTTCCTGCCCTGGCACCTGGCCTACGCCGAGCTGCTGTTCGACCCGACGCCCTGGCCGGACTACGACCTGGCCCGGCTGCGCGGGGCGGTCCGGGCCTACGCGGCCCGCGAGCGACGCTTCGGCGGCGGTGTGCCCGCCCAGTCCGGGCCCTCCCGCCGCCCACGGCCCGCTACGCCTGCGGCTCCTGCGCGGCCGGAGGAGGGGTGTACGTCCCCTGGGCCGTGACGTACGCCAGCACGGTGTCCACCGTGACCGGGTGCGCGCCGAAGTTCGCGGTGTACGTGTCCACCGCCTCCTGGGTGGGGCGCAGCGGCACCCCGCTGAGCCGGACCTTCATCGGCTGTCCGGCCGGCACCGGGTCGGCCGTCAGCTCCCCCTCGGTGAGGCCGCAGCGGAAGGCCGAGCGGTGCCCCATCTCCGCCCCGCTGACCTCGCACCGGCCGGAGCCCAGGCCGTCCTTGATCGCGCCGACCAGGTTCACCACGCGGTAGTCGCCCTTGGAGGTGCTGACGCAGACCCCGCCGTCCAGTGCCCCGTCGCCGTGCGCCTCGGGCGGGTTGGCGAGGGACGGGTCGCCCAGGGCGGAGCGGATCGGCAGGTGGACCGCGGGGCCCCGGTCGTCGTGGACCATGCGGGCGGGGGCGACGACGTCCACCATCGCGTGGAAGCGGTCCAGTTGGGCCTGTGCCTCCGGCGTCCAGCGCACTTCCACCCAGCCGTCGGAGAGCGTGCCCAGTGTTCCGGTGCGGTCGGTGCCGCCGTCAACGGCACCGGCCGCCGTCCCGGTGAGCCACCCCAGTAGCGGGGCGGCCAGCGCCGCGCCCAGCAGCGACCGCCGCGTCGTGCTCATCGTTCCGAACCGTCCCTTCCCGGGCCGCCCGGTACGGCCCATGGAACGGATCATCCGTCCACCGACCGCCTCGGACGCAGGCCGGGAGGGCGAAACCACCCGTGCGGGGGGAGCGGGGAGCGGCCCGGGGTGGTTCGTCCGCCTACGGGAGCCCCCCCCGGGGCCGTAGCCCGCCGGGTGCCCGGCTCGCTGCACCCGACGGTGTCCTGACCCCGCCTCCGCCACACCCCGGGGCCCGCGCCGCCACACCCGGGGGCCGCGCCGACGCGGCGCGGGCCCCGTTCGTACACCCCCGCGAGTCCGCTCCCACCCGGAGTTGAACACGTTCAAAGTCGTGCGCCATGATGAGGACGCGCGAGAGCGCCCCACCGCGGCCTGCGGCGAAGGGCCCTCCCGTGCTGCCCCGTCACGCTCCGAATCCCGTACCCGACCCCGGAGTCGACCGTGCGACACCTGTTGCAGCGCCATCCCTTCGCGATGCGAACCCACTTCGCGCACTCGCTCGTCCTCACCTACGCCCTGCCGCCCCGGCTGCTCTCCCCGCTGGTGCCGCCGGGCCTCGCCCTCGACACCTACACCGACCCCGCCGGCACCGAGCACGGCTTCGTCGCCGCGGCCGTCGTGGACACCCGGGCGCTGCGCCCGGCCGCCCTGCCCGCCGGCCTCGGCCGGGACTTCATCCTCACCGGCTACCGGGTCTTCACCCGCTTCCCGACCCCCGGCGGCCGCACCATGCGCGGCCTGCGCATCCTGCGCTCCGACACCGACAGCCGGATGATGGCGCTCGGCGGCAACGCCTTCTCCCGCTACCGGTACCGGCACGCCCGGATCGGCACCCGGGTGGTCGGCGACACCCTGGAGTTCAAGGTGGTCAGCGGCGACGGCCGGGCCGACCTGCACGTGCGCGCCGACCTCGGCAGCGCCCCCGCCGCCCTCCCGCCGGGCAGCCCGTTCGCGGACGCCCGGGCCGCGCGCCGCTTCGCCGGCCCGCTGCCCTACACCTTCGAGTACGAGCCGCAGACCCGCTCGGTGATCGTGGTCAAGGCCACCCGCGCCCACTGGGACCCGGCCCCGGTGGCCGTCGAGGTGCCCCGGCTCACCTTCTTCGACCACGGACCGCTGGCCGGCAGCCGGCCCGTCCTCGCCAACGCCTTCCACGTGGCCGGCCTCGACTACGGCTGGCACGCGGGGGAGCGCCGCACCCTCACCGGAGCCCGTCGATGACCACCCCAGCCCCAGCCCCGGTTCCAGCCTCGCCCCCGGGCCCCGCCCGCCGCGCGTCCGTGCCCCGACCCCGCCCCGCCACCGCCGGACCGGCGGGTCCCCGTCCCTCCGGGGTGCGCGAGGTGGTCCGCTACAACTGGCCGATGTACGCCGCCGGCGCGCTCACCGTCGCCGCCGGCCGGGCGCTGGCCCGGCGTCGACGGCGAGCAGGTAGTCGCAGGCCTCGGCGCCGTGCTCGGCGACCTCGTCCAGGAAGAACCGGGCGGCGAAGCGCTTGCCCTGGAGCCGG
>NZ_JBEZUT010000290.1:0-10993 GCF_040636595.1 Kitasatospora sp. NPDC036755 | reverse complement strand
CGCGGCGCGTTCGGGGCCGGTCCGGCTACCGCTCGCCGCCCTCCAGGTCGGCCAGGGTCGCCCGCAGCCAGGCGAGTTCGGCCTCGGTGGTGGCGCGGGCGACCAGGAGCAGGCCGCGTCGGAACGGGTCGGCGAACTCCTCGGCGCCGACGGGGCGGTCGCCCTCGTAGAAGAAGCTCGCGGGCTCGGCGAGGAAATCCAGTCGGCGGCGGAGCACGGCGGCCTGGGCGGCCGGGTCGGCGAGGTGTCGCAGGAAGGCGAGCAGGGTGAACCAGCGGTTCTCGTCGCTGACGTCGAGCGGCTCGGGTGCGCGCAGCCGGTCGAGCAGCGCGGTGCGGCCGGCGTCGGTGAGGTGCAGGGTGTGCCGGGGTGCCGCGGCGCTGCCCGGTTCGGTCTCGCGGACCAGCAGGCCGTCCGCCTCCAGGCGCTTGATCGCGGGGTAGAGCGTGCCGTCGCTGATCGGGCGGACGTGGCCGGTGAGCGCGGCGAGGTGGCGGCGCAGCTCGTAGCCGTGGAGGGGGCGGTCGTACAGGAACCCGAGGATCGCGAGCTTCAGCATGGGGCCACTCTCTCAGATCCTTCCCTCGGGGCATGGGTATCTCGTTTACGCTATACCTCGGATTCGATGTATTGTCCTGGCCGTCCGCCGGAATCCCCGGAGTCGGCGCCCACCGCGGGTGCCCTTCGCGGCGTCCGTTGTCGGCGCCCGCCGAGGCCGGACCCCCCTGGAAGAGGAGCGATCGAGCATGCGTGAGGCCCCCGTCACCCCGAACGGCGACCGGATCCGCTGGGTCGAGCTGCCCGGCGCCGAGCCGGCCCGGCTCTACCTGCACGGGCTCGGCGCCAGCTCGCCGGCCTACTTCGCGGCCGTCGCCGCCCACCCGCTGCTCGCCGGGCGGCGCTCGCTGCTGTTGGACCTGCTCGGCTTCGGCCTCAGTGACCGTCCGACGGACTTCGGCTACACGCTGGAGGAGCACGCGGACGCGGTCGCGGCGGCGGTCACGGCCGCCGGTCCGGACCGCGTCGAGGTGGTCGGCCACAGCATGGGCGGGGCGGTCGCCGTCGTCCTCGCCCGGCGGCACCCGCACCTGGTCGAGCGGCTGCTCCTGGTGGACGCCAACCTGGACCGGATCGACCCCGACCGGAGCCGGCCCGGCAGCAGCGGCATCGCGGCCTACGGGGAGGCGGAGTTCCTGGCCGGCGGGCGGGACGAAGTCGCCGAGCGGGTCGGCCCGTTCTGGTGGTCCACCATGCGGTTGGCCGGTCCCGAGGCGCTCCACCGCAGCGCCCGCTACCTCGCCCGGGCGACCGAGCCGACCATGCGCGAGCTGCTGCTCGGCCTCGACCTTCCGCGCACCTTCCTCCACCCGGCGGCGGACGGCGAGCCGGCGGGGGCCGGTGAGCTCCGGGCCGCGGGCGTACGGGTGGTCGCGGTACCGGACTGCGGGCACAACATCATGATCGACAATCCGGACGGCTTCGCGGCCGCCGCGGCGGAGGCCCTCGGGAAGGGGTGACCGGATGCGGGTGAGCGCGCGGGGGAATGGAAGCGGGCGGCCGGGGGGGTGTGGGTCGCGGTCCGCCGTAGGCTGAGGTGAATCCGCCCCAGAGGAGTCCGTCCGATGTCCATCGTGGTCCCGCCCGCGCTCGCCGCGTCCCTGGAGGAGTTCCTCGGCGCCGAGGGGCGTGCCTGGGTGGCCCGACTGCCCGCCCTGGCGGTCGAGTCGCTCGACCGCTGGGAGTTGGTCCCGGACGGGCCGGCCGCGCACGGGGTGGTCGGGCTGGTGCTGCCCGTGCTGCGGGCCGACGGGGTGCCGGCCGTGCTCAAGCTCCAGCCCGTGGACGAGGAGACGGTGGGGGAGCCGCTCGCCCTGACGGCCTGGGGCGGCCGGGGTGCCGTCCGGCTGCTCGACCACGAACCGGCCACCGGCTCAATGCTGTTGGAGCGCCTGGACCAGGTGCGTTCCCTGCTCGACCTGCCCGACGACCTCGCCGCGCTGCGGGTGATCGCCGAACTGCTCAGGGAGTTGACGTCCCGTCAGGCACCCTCCGGGATGCGTACGTTGGCGGGCACGGCGAGCGACCTGCTGGACCGGGCCCCGGCCGGTGCCGCCGCCCTCGCCGACCCGGCGGAACGGCGGCTGCTCGCCGACTGCGCGGCCGCCCTGTGCGAGGTCCGGGCCGATCCCGGCGACCGCCTGCTGCACTGGGACCTGCACTACGGCAACGTGCTGGCCCCGCTCCCGGGCAGCGGCCGGGCGCCCTGGCTGGCCATCGATCCCAAACCGCTGGCCGGACACCCCGGATTCGAGCTGCTCCCGGCGCTGCGCAACCGCTGGGCGGACCTGGTGGCCACCGGGGACGTCGCCCGGGCCCTGCGGCGTCGCTTCGACCTGGTGACGGAGGTGCTGGAGCTGGACCGCCGGGTGGCGGCGGGCTGGGCGCTCGCCCGGGTGCTGCAGAACGCGCTCTGGACGGTCGAGGAGGGCGGCGCGGCGTTCGATCCGGCCCAACGCGCGATCGCCGAGCTGCTGTTGGGGCGCTGAGCTCGGCGTGTGCCGAGCCCCCGGCGTTCGTGGGTGCCCTCGGCGCTCGTGGCGCCGCTCGGGCCCGGAACTCCCTCAGCGCTCCCGCAGGGGAACGAAGCGCACCGGTGTCCCCGGTCGGGCCTGGGCGGCGGCCGCGAGATCGGCGGCCGGTACGACGCCGACCACCGGGTAGCCGCCGGTGGTCGGGTGGTCGGCCAGGAACACCACCGGCTGCCCGTCCGGCGGAATCTGCACCGCGCCCAACACCATGCCCTCGCTGGCCAGTTCGCCGCCTCGGGCGCGGACGACCGGCGGCCCCTCGGTGCGCAGTCCGACCCGGTTTCCGGTCGGTGAGACCAGGTACCGGTCGCGTCCGAGCCGGGCCACCGCCTCCGGGGTGAACCAGTCCGTGCGCGGTCCGAGCCGCAGCCGCAGCACCAGTTCGGTCGGGGGCGCGGGCATGGGAACCAGCTCCGGCCGGGCCCGGTACGGCGGCGCGACGCCGACCGGCAGCCGGTCCCCGGCGGTCAGCGGGGCCGGCCCGAGTCCGGAGAGTAGGTCCGCCGAGCGGCTGCCGAGCACCGCCGGGACGGCGATCCCGCCGGCCACCGCCAGGTAGCCGCGCACCCCGGCCGTCGCGGCCCCGACCTCGACCACGGATCCGGCCGGCACCACGACCGGCGCACCCCAGGCGACCGGCCGGCCGTCCACCCGGACGGGTGAGGGAGCGCCGGTGACGGCGACCAGCGCCGTCCCGACGGCGCGCAGCGCGACCCCGCCGAGCGTGGTCTCCAGCCCGGCCGTCCCGGGTTCGTTGCCCACCAGCCGGTTGGCCGCCCGCAGCGCCGGCTCGTCCAGGGCCCCGGCCCTGGGCACCCCGAGGTGGGCGACTCCGCGCCGCCCGAGGTCCTGGACCGTGGTCAGCGGCCCCGGCCGTACCACCACCAGTTCGTTCAACTCGGCGTCTCCTCAGGCCCGTTCCGCGGTGAACCGGACCCGGGTGCCCGGGGACAGCAGGGCCGGCGGCTCGCGGTCGGTGTCCCACAGCGGGAGTGCCGTGCGGCCGACCAGCTGCCAGCCGCCGGGGGAGGGGTGCGGATAGACCCCGGTGTACGGGCCGGCCAGGGCGACCGAGCCGGCCGGGACGGAACTGCGCGGGGTGGCCCGGCGCGGCACGTCGAACCGTGCCGGGAGCCCGGTGAGGTAGCCGAAGCCGGGGGCGAAGCCGCAGAACGCGACGACGTACTCGGGCTCGGTGTGGATCCGTACGGCGGCTTCCTCGGACACCTCCCACAGTGCGGCGACCTCGGCCAGGTCGGCGCCGTCGTACACGGTCGGGACCTCCACCAGCGGCCCGCGCGCCGCCCCGGCCGCCACCGGGCGGGCGGTGCGCAGCAGCGCCGCCACCGCGTCGACGTCCGCGACGCCGTCCAGCAGCAGGGTGCGCGCGGCCGGCACCAGCTCCTCCACCGCGCCGAGCTCCCCGGCCTCCCGGCGCTCGCCCAGCCAGCCGTACAGCGCCGCCACCTCGGCCGTCCCGGGCAGTTCGACCAGCAGCGCCCGTTCACCGACCCGGCGCACCGCCCCGACCGTCACGTGAAGGCCTCCACCCGGACCCCGGCGGAGGCCAGGGCGCCCCGGATCCGCCAGGCGAGCTGGGCGGCACCGGGGGTGTCGCCGTGGACGCAGAGCGAGCGGGCCTCGACGGGGATCCGCTCGCCGCCGGCGGCCTCCACCGTGCCGTCCCGGGCGATGCCGACGGCCCGGGTGATGACCGACTCGGGGTCGTGCACGACGGCGTCCGGCTCGCGGCGCGGCACGAGGGAGCCGGTGCGGGTGTACGCGCGGTCCGCGAAGGCCTCGGCGACCACCGGGAGGCCGACGCCCTCGGCCACCTCCAGCAGCAGCGAGCCCGGCAGGCCCAGCACCGGCAGCGGGCCGTCGCAGACCGCGCCGGCCCGCAGCACTCCGGCCACCACGGCCTCGGCCTGCTCGGAGTCGCCGACCACCCGGTTGTAGAGGGCGCCGTGCGGTTTGACGTAGGAGACCTTGGATCCGGCCGCGCGGGCGAACACCTGGAGGGCGCCGATCTGGTACGCGATCTCGTCGGCGAGCTCCTCCGGGGGGACGTCCATCGCGCGGCGGCCGAATCCGGCCAGGTCACGGTAGGAGACCTGGGCGCCGATCCGGACACCGCGCTCGGCGGCCAGGGAGCAGACCCGGCGCATCGTCGACGGGTCCCCGGCGTGGAACCCGCAGGCGACGTTGGCACTGGTCACCACGGAGAGCAGCGCCTCGTCGTCGGTCAGGGTCCAGCGTCCGAACCCCTCGCCGAGGTCCGCATTGAGATCGATCACCGCATCGGCCACGCCCGTCCGCCTCCCAGCAGCTGTTGAGCCAGATGGTAGGGCCTGCGGATGAAGGCCGTTGCCCGTGACCCGGTGGCCCGCCGCCCCGGGGCGTGTGGCCAGGGGCGCACGCCCCGGGGCGGCGCCGCGCGGGGTGGCGACGGGGACTGCGGGGCCGCGCCGCGGTGTGGGGTGCCCGGTTCAGCCGGCGGTCGCCGGCATCCGGAAGGACCGCTCCAGTGGGCGCAGCGCCCGCAGCACGATCAGGAGCGGCACGACGCCGAAGACCCCGAACGACATGTCGATGAATCTCCATGTCAATGGAATCCCGCGCAGCGGCCCGCAGATCAGTGCCAGCGGAATGACGCCGGCGCAGGCGAGCACGGCCCAGCGGATCACCCAGATGTTGCGGACCGGGTCCCTGAGCGGACCCCGGAAGGCGGCGGCGATCACCAGGTGGGCGAAGGCCAGCCAGTCGGTGCCGTAGGCCAGGAAGGGGTAGCGCGCGTTGGTCTCGGCGACGCCGGCGTGGACCCGTTCGAGCCAGTCCATCGCGGCGGGGAGGCGGTCGCTCAGCGGTGCGGCCGGGCCGGAGGCGAAGTCGACCAGCCAGCGGGTCTCGGTCTCCAGCGGGAACGCGGTGAGGCCGCTGAGCACCAGGCAGACCAGGAAGAGCCAGAGCCACCGCCGGACCTTGCGAAGGATGACCGCGGAGTCGCCGTCCATCTCGCCCACCTCCATGATGCCGGGCATGCCGAGCATGCCGAAGTGCGGACGGAGCCTTGTCCCGCCTGCGCGGAACCGACTCTAGACCCATCTTTTGAACGTGTTCAACTAGCCCTCCGAGTGGCCCCGGCCCCGGCCCCGGCCCCGGCCCCGGCCCAGTCCGGCCCCGGCCCGGCTCGGAACGCAGCGGTGCCCGGACTCCGAGGAGCCCGGGCACCGACGGCGGGCGGCACGCCGCCCGAACCGTTACGCCGTGTAGGTGTACGTCACCGGCGCGCTCGTCCCTCCCGCCGTGGTGACCGTCACGTCCACCGGCCCGGGCTGGGCGCCCGCCGGGGCCGTGGCCGTGCAGTAGGACGGCCCGCACGAGACGTGGGTGGCCGGCACCCCGCCGAAGGCCACCGTCCCGTACGTCAGGTTGCTGCCGGACACCGTCACCCGGGTGCCGCCGGCGACCGGGCCGGAGGCGTCGTAGAGGGCGCCGACCGTCGGCGCGGCCGGGGTCGGCGGGGTGCCGGTGTAGTCGAAGGCGGCCGGTGCGGCGGCCGTGCCGCCGGGCGTCACCACGCTGACCGGGGCGCTGCCCGAGCCTGCGGGCGTGGTCACCGTGCACGAGGTGTCGGTGCAGCGGCCGGGTGCCGGGAGGCCGCCGACCAGCACCATGCCGTTGGCCAGGTTGCTGCCGCTGACGGTCACCGCGGTGCCGCCCGCGGCCGGGCCGGTGGTGGTGTCGAGGCCGGAGACGGCCGGTGCGGCCTGGACGGTCGCGGGCAGGAAGCTCTTGCTGCCGAGGTCGTAGCCGGACACGTGCCCGGTCGGGTCGGTGTCGTTCGGGTTGGCGACAGTGGCGGTGATCACGCCGGCGATCGGCACCCCGGGCGTGGTGGCCAGGTTGAGCTTCATGAAGTTGTACGACCCGGGCGCCCGGGTGGCGGTGAACACGGCCTCCAGGTGGCGGTGGTCGGGGGAGAGGGTCGTGGTGAAGGTGTAGTCCTTCGGGACGGGGAAGAACATCGCGCCGTCGGTGGTGACGCCCGGCGGCAGGTCCAGGGTGATGTGCGTCGGTCCGGTCAGGTCCGCGGTGCCCGACGCGGTCCAGTCCACCGACATGTTGCCGGTGGTGAAGAAGCCGCCCGGGTAGTTCCCGTTCTGCGACACGGTCACGTGCTGGGCGGAGGTCGACGTCTGCCGGGCGGCGGCCGGTGTCGCGCCGGCCGTGGCGGCCGTGGCGCCGGTGGCGAGGGCGGCGCCGGTGGCGAAGGTGGTCACGGACAGCGCGGCGGTGAGGCCCGCTTTGGCCAGTCGGGTGATCATAGGTCGATCATCACCGAACCAACGCGCCGCCCTCACGGTTTTCTCGAATGCCGGTTCGAGAATGGCGGAATTCCATCGAAACGGTGTTCTGAATCGGCCCTTCGCGCCGCCGCCCACCTGCCGCTCCGCCCGTCCGCAAGGTCCGTTTCGGTCGATGTCGGTGCGAACCTCTAATCTTGTCCTCCGTGACCGCCATCGCAGACCCGCCCACCGAGCCCGGCCTCCGTCCTCCCGCCGGCCCGGCCGTCGCGCGCCCCGCGCCCGGCCCCGCCGCCGACGAGGGCCTGGCCCGCCGGCTCAAGGCGCTGGCCTGCACCGCCCCGCTGCACGACCTGGACAACCGCAAGGTCAACCTGGCCGGCGAGTACGGCGGCTACGCGATGGCCGAGGTCGGTCTCGCCGCGATCGACCTGGTCACCCTGAACATGGACTTCGACACCGGGGCCGACCGCGACACGGTGCTCGCCCGGCTGCTGCCCCGGGTCGCCGCCCAGGCCGTCGGCCGCCCCGCCGTCGAGCACGAGCGGGTCGCCCGCTGGGTGCTGGAGTCGCTGATCAACGTCGGCAGCGTGGACCGCGGCTTCCGCGCCGTCTACGGCACCTTCGGCGCGGACGGCGAGTACGTCCGCCGCGACTACGACTTCAAGCTGATCGAAGAGGTCCCCGGCCCCGACGGCGGCGTCTACCTGCGCACCACCGACGAGGCGGTCAACGTCCTGGTCGGCGCGCTCGACACCGACGTCACCTCGGCCCAGATCGCCGCCGAGGTCAAGCTGGAGGTGCTGATCCGCCGCGGCCGCCTGGCCGACGCCCAGCTCGCCGCCGAGCAGGCCCGCTACCGCACCGTCCAGTACGCCGAGACGCTGCGCCGCGCCCTGGACGCCACCCGCCGCAACGTCCGGGCGGTCGACTGGATGCGCGCCGTTCCGGACCTCATCGAGGAGGCGCTGGACCACATCGCGGACCGCTACCGGCACGAGAACGCGATTCTCACCAACATCCGCAAGGCCCGCGACGAGGCCGAGGACCCGGAGCACAAGCGCCGCGCCGCCGAGCTGGTCGACATCGTCAAGGACTGCATCCGCCGCCACACCCAGCTCCAGACCCGCCTCCTGGAGGCCGGTCCGCTGTTCCGCGCCGAGCAGGACCGGCAGGCCTTCGCCGCCCCCGGCGCCCGCAGCGGCATCGACCTCTACGGGCAGCTGCTCGCCCCCGTGCTGCGGCTGCCGATAGAGCAGGCCGTCCGCCCCACCGGCGCGTTCTTCGCCCGCGGCGCCGGTCTGCGCACCCCGGTCTCGGTCCGGGTCGCCGACCTCGTCGACCTGCTGCTCACCCCGCCGGTCGAACGCGAGCACCTCGGCGCCGAGCTGCCCGACCCGGACCTCGTCGCCACCCCGGACGACAGCCGCTTCTCCGAGGCCCAGCTGGAGTCCGCGATGCTCCTGCTCGACCTGCCCCCGGACGCCCCCCGCCGGCTCTCCGGCCTGCTCGCCGACGCCCGCAAGCAGGACCCGGACCTCCCGTACCTGGTCGCCCTGCTCGCCGTGCACGCGGCCAGCCCGCCGGTCGGCACCGCCTACCGCCAGGGCGAGGAGCGGCTGCTGTTCGCCGTGGACGACGGCACCCCGCTGCGCGACCCGGAGTTCGGCGGCGCCGACCTGATCGTCGGCAGCGCCCTGCTCGACGCGGTCGGCATGGCCGCCGACCGCAAGGACGCCGGCTGACCGGCCGGGAAGCACCCCGCGACGAGACCTGCCGGAAACGACCAGCCGGAACCGACCTTGACGAACCGTAACCACCGCGCCACCCCCGAGGAGCACCGCCCGTGACGACCCACCACGACACGTCCTGGGCGGCCGAGAGCGAACCCGCGGCCCCCGCGCCGATCACCCCGGCCGATGTCGCGGACGCCGCCCGGCTGGTCTCCTTCGGCCTCCAGGCCAAGCTGCTGCCCGCGCGGGACGCCGAGTACGCCGAGCTGGTGCGCCGCCACCGCGAGGACCCGCCGTTCGCCCGCCTCGCCGACGCCATCGCCACCGGCATGGGCCTGGTCGTCCTGGAGGTCTCCCCGCGGGCCGGCATGGCCGTGGCCGCCGCCGAGGACTCGCTGTTCGCCGTCCGGATGGGCGACTACTCGCGCCGCGCCGCCTCCGAGTCCACCGACCGCTTCCTGCACGGCCTCGCCCACCTGGCCGTCGCCGCGATGGCCTTCCCCCGCCCTGAGGACCTCGCCGACGACGGCTACCTCGGCCGGATCACCGTCAACGGCGTCGACTCCTTCGTCCGCCAGGCCTGCCGCCGCCTGGAGGAGCAGGCCGGCGCCGAGGGGGCCAACACCGACCCGGCCTCCGACGCCCCCGGCCTGGAGGCCGCCTGGCGGGTCTGGGCCCGGCGCACCGCCACCGGCGCCACCAAGGACGCCCGCCGGCTCTCCGGCTCCACCATCGGCATCGTCGCCAAGGCCGTGATGTTCCTGGTCGACTCCGGCTTCCTCCAGAAGGTCTCCGACGACTCCGGCGGCACCTACCGCACCACCGCCCGCTACCAGCTCCAGGTGCGCGACCTGGCCGGCAGCGCCGCGATGGCCGAACTGCTCGACCTCGGCATCGTCCCGGTCTCCGACGGCACCGCCAGCCTGCTGCCGCCCGACACCGGCGACGAACTGGTCGCCGACGCGGGGCTGCCCTTCCACTCGCTCTGAGCCCCGGCGCTCCGAGCCCACCCGCTCCGCGCCCACCGCGCCGGCCCCGGACCACCCGCCCGGGCCGGCCCGCCGCCCGTCCCTCACGCCACGCAAGCCACGGAGAACCGCCGCACATGTACGAGCTCAACCGGGTCCGCCTCTACTCGATCGGACCGGCCGGCGCCCGCTACGCCGACACGGTGCTCGACCTGCGCGGCGTCGGCGAGCCGGTCGCCGACCCGGCCCCGCAGCAGATCGGCCTGTTCGGCGAGGACGTCGACGGCCCGGTCCGCCGCCCCGCCCCCGCGGGCGTGCTCTTCCTGGAGAACGGCGGCGGCAAGTCCGTCCTGCTCAAGCTGATCTTCTCGGTGATGCTCCCCGGCCACCGCAACACCCTCGGCGGCGCCAGCTCCGGCGTGCTGCGCAAGTTCCTGCTCGCCGACGACTGCGGCCACGTCGCCCTGGAGTGGCAGCACACCGTCACCGGCGAGCTGATCGTGGTCGGCAAGGTCAGCGAGTGGCGCGGCCGCCAGGTCTCCTCCGACCCCCGCAAGTTCGCCGAGACCTGGTACTCCTTCCGCCCCGGCGCCGGCCTGACCCTCGACTCGCTGCCGGTCGCCGAACGGGTCAGCCTGGCCGGCGACCAGAAGGCCCGCGGCCGCCGCCGCACCATGAAGGGCTTCCGCGACGCCCTCACCGAGGCCGGCAAGGCCCACCCCCACCTCGACCTGGTCTTCGAGGACGGCCACGACCGCTGGACCGAGCACCTCGGCGAGCTCGGCCTCGACCCCGAACTCTTCCGCTACCAGCGCGAGATGAACGCCGACGAGGGCGAGGCGGCCGGCCTCTTCGCGGTCAAGCACGACAGCGACTTCACCGACCTCCTGCTGCGCGCCGTCACCGACACCCGGGACACCGACGGCCTCGCCGACCTCGTGCACGGCTTCGCCGCCAAGCTCGGCCGCCGCGCCGAACTCACCGCCGAACGCGACTTCACCGCGGGGTCGTTGGACCTGCTGGAGCGCATCGCCGAGGCCACCACCGCCCGCGAGACCGTCCGCGAGGCCCACCGCACCGCGGAGCGCCGCACCCGCCGCCTCGCCCACGCCCTCGCCTCCCGCGCCACCGCCGAACGCGACCGCGCCCAGGACCTCGCCATCGAGGTCGCCGCCGCCGCGGGCGCCGTCACCGCGGCCGAGGCCGACCGCACCCGGCACAGCCTGATCACCGACGAACTCACCCACCGGCACGCCACGTTGAGCCTCACCGCGGCCACCGCCGAGGCCGCCGCGCTGCGCCGCGAACTCATCGACGCCCGCACCCTGCACTCGGCCTGGCAGGCCGCCGAGGCGGTGCTGCGCCAGCGCGCCGCCGCCGACCGGGTCACCCGGGTC
>NZ_JBEZUT010000289.1:0-11050 GCF_040636595.1 Kitasatospora sp. NPDC036755 | reverse complement strand
ACACCTTCGTCTCCCGGTTCTCGGCGGGGCTGCCGCAGTACCCGGTGGGGCACCTGGACCGGGTGGCCCGGGTACGGGCCGCGGCGGGCCGGGTGCCGCCGGACACCGTCCGGCACACCCGCACCTGGATGGCCTGGCCGGACAGCAGCACCATCTGGCGGGGCAGGCTCGGCGGCGTCCAGTCGAACATCGCCCTGATCGCCAGGACCATCGCGACGTACGAGCCGGTCGTCCTGTGCGCCAACCCGTCGAGCGTCGCCAAGGCGCGGTCGATGTGCGGCTCGGCCGTCACCGTCATCGGGGACGTCCCGGTCGACGACTGCTGGATGCGCGACACCGGCCCGGTGTTCCGCACCGACGGCGCGGGCGGCCTCGACACGATCGGCCTCAACTTCAACGGCTGGGGCAACCACCAGAACCCGCACGGCAACGACGCCCTGGTCGCCCGGCGGGTCGCCGCCTACCTCGGCCTGCCGTTCACCGCCGCCGGACTCGTCGCCGAGGGCGGCGGCATCGAGACCGACGGCGCGGGGACGCTGATGGCCACCCGCAGCAGCATCCTCAACGCCAACCGCAACCCGGGCGTGTCCCAGGCCGCGGCCGAGAGCGCGATGTGCGCCGCCTACGGCGCCACCAAGGTGATCTGGTTCGCCGGTGTCGCCGGCCAGGACATCACCGACGACCACGTGGACGCCACCTCCCGCTTCCTCGGGACGGGTACGGCCGCGGTCCAGATGCCGCTGGCGAGCGACACCGACGCCTGGTCGAACGACGCGCGGCAGCAGTACCGGATCCTGACCACCTCCACCGGCGCCCAGGGGACCCTGTTCACGGTCAGCCGGATCCAGGGGCCCGACTACAACCTCATCCGTTCGACCGACCCCGCCTTCGTCGGCTCCTACGCCAACTACTACCTGTGCAACGACGCGGTGATCGCGGCGCAGTTCGGCGACACCAAGGCCGACGCCGCCGCCAGGACGGCCCTCGCCCGGCTGTTCCCCGGCCGCACCGTCGAGCAGCTCGACATCGACAACCTGGGCGCGGGCGGCGGCGGGATCCACTGCGTCACCCAGCAGCAGCCCGCCGTCTGACGAGCCCGCCCTCTGACGAGCCCGCCGTCCGGCGCGACGGACCCGCCGCCCGACGCGAGGTGGCCGGGTCCGGTCCGCCGACCGGACCCGGCCCGTCCGGGGGCCTCAGCCGAGGGCGGGGATGTCGTGGGTCGCGCAGTGGATCCCGCCGCCGCCGGCCGCGATCGCGTCGATCTTGACCTGGACGACCTCCCGGTCCGGGAAGTACTGCTTCAGGATCTGCCGGGCCCGGTCGTCGGCCCTGGCGTCGCCGAACTTCGGCAGGTAGACGCCCTTGTCGCCGACGTAGAAGTTCATGTACGAGGAGACGAAGGCGTCGCCGCGCCCGGTGATCCGGTCCGGGTCTGGCTGCTGGAGCTCGACCACCTGGAGCTTCCGCCCCTGGGCGTCGGTCGCGTCCTTGAAGACGGCGCGCGCCTGGTCGGCCGAGCGGGACCAGACGTCCGGCGGGGTGCCGGGGAAGGCCTGGTCGAGCAGGACGACTCCGGGGGCGGCGAAGCGGGTCAGGCAGTCGACGTGGGCGTCGGTGATGTCCTTGCCCCTGACGCCCGCCAGCCAGATCACCTTCGTCACGCCGAGGAGCCTCTTCAGCTCCGCCTCGACCTGGTCGCGGGTCATGCCCGGGTTGCGGTTGTCGTTGACCACCGAGCTCTCGGTCACCATCAGGGTGCCCTGTCCGTCGGTCTCGAAGGAGCCGCCCTCGGCGACCAGCCGGGTCTCGATCCGCTCCACGCCGTACGTGGCCAGCACCGTCCGGGCGACCTTGGCGTCGTTGCCGCGCTGCTGCTTGCCGCCCCAGCCGTTGAAGTTGAAGTCGACGCCCTTGACCTTGCCGCCCTCCTCGACGAACACCGGCAGGGTGTCCCGGGCCCACAGGTCGTCGACGGCGATCGGCACCACCTCGACGGCCGAGCCGCAGGCCTTCTGGGCGGCGTCCTTCTGCTCGGGGCGGGCCATCAGGACGACCGGTTCGCGCGCCGCGATCGCCTGGGCCAGGCCGGCCACGTCCCGGCGGACGTCCGCGAGCTGGTCGCCCCAGACGTTCTCCGAGGCGGGCCAGGACATCACGGTGCGCAGGTGCTTCTCCCACTCGGCGCCGAAGCGGCGCACCCCGGGGGTGCCGCCGGGCCGGGTGGGCGGCACGGCGCCGCCCGGGCCCTCGATGTCGTTGGGGTCGCAGGCGGTGAGGCCGAGGGCGAGGGCGCCGACTCCGGCGCCGACACCGGCGAGGCGGCGCATCAGGGTGCGGCGGGACAGGTCAGTGGACATGCGGGTACTCCGGCTGGTGGTCGGTGCGGTGGAGGGGAGGGCCGCGGTACGGCCCCGGCGGCGGGACGCCGGTGGCTACGGCAGCGGCTCGTGCATGGTCGAGCAGTGGATGCCGCCGCCCCCGGCCATCAGGCGGTCGACGTCGAGCTGGACCACCTCGCGGCCGGGGAACGCCGCGGCGAGCGCGTCCCTGGCGGCGGCGTCCTTGTACGCGTCGCCGAACTGGGCGGTGATGACGCCTCCGTTGACGAGGTGGAAGTTGAGGTAGGAGTCGACGAACTTGGAGCTGCGGGAGCGGACGGTGTCCGGGCCGTGCACCGGGACGACCTGGAGGCGCCGGCCCCGGGCGTCGGTCGCGGCGGACAGGAGGGCGAACTGCTCGCGGGCGTCCCGCGCCCACTCGTCGTCGCGGTCCGCCGGCGGCAGCTGGACCATCACGACCCCGGGGCGGACGAACCGGGAGGTGACGTCCACGTGGTCGTCGGTGATGTCCTGGCCCTTGATGCCCGGCAGCCAGATCATGGTGTCGGCGCCGTAGGCCTCCAGGACGGCCTCCTCGATCTCGTCCCGGCTCATGCCGCGGTTGCGGTTCTTGTTGACCAGGCTGCTCTCGGTGGCCATCACCGTGCCGTCGCCGTCGGTCTCGATCGCGCCGCCCTCGCCGACGAAGTCCGCGTAGGTGTGGCGCAGGCCGCGGCGGGCGGCGAGGCGCTCGGCGACCCGGGCGTCGTCGTGGTGCACCTGCTTGTTGCCCCAGCCGTTGAAGTTGAGGATCACGGCGTCCAGGCCGCCGTGGCCGTCCCGGCGGAACACCGGGGCGGTGTCGCGCATCCACAGGTCGTCGGTGGGGATGGCGGTGATCACCTCCACGCCGGAGCCGCACCGGGACTGCGCCTTGCCGGCCGTCCAGTCGTCGGGGGCGCACATCACTACCGGCTCGAACTCGGCGATCGTGCGGGCGATCAGGGCGATGTCCTCCTGGACGCCGCCCAGGCGCAGCCCCCACACGCCGCGGCGGGACGGCCAGGACATCCAGGTCCGCGCGTGCGGGACGTCGTCCGCCGGCACCCAGGGGTACGGCCCGGTGGAACGGTCATCGCGGTAGTGGGTCATGAGGGTCTCCTGATCGTGCGACGGTGCCGGGCAGGGCGTCGGCCGTCGGTTCCACTCTTCGCGCCGCGACGCGGCGGCGCACCACGGGGCGGTCCCGGTGGCAACGCCCTGCCTGCGGCCCAGGCTCGCACTGACTGAAAAATCAGTCAAACTCGTCGGCATGCCTTGACGCATCCTTGACGGGTGTCCTGCGCGGCGTGACGCCCTCCCCGAACGGGGCCGGGCCCGCGGGGATCAGGACCCGAGCCGGGCCACCTCGGCGTCGATCGCGTCGGTCAGCAGCGAGCGGGCGTGCGCCAGTGGCAGGCTGCCGCTGAGCCAGCGCGTACTCAGTCCCTCCAGCAGCGCCGTCAACCGTTCCGCCGCCCCGGCCAGCGCGACCGCCGAGGCCATCGGCCGCACCCCGCCGAGCAGTTCCGCGACCTCCTGCACCCAGATCCGGGTGGCCCGCGCCAGGTCCTCGCGCAGCGTCTCGTCGAACACCGCGCTCGCCCGCAGCTCACCCCAGGCGGTGCTGTTCTCCCGCACCTCGGCGGTGTCCTGGAGCTCCAGCAGCAGGGTCTGCTCCAGCTCCTCACGGGGCGTCAGCGGCGGGGCGTCCGCGGCGCGCTCGGTCGTGTACCGCTCCGCCCGGTCGTTGATGAACTCCAGCGTCTGCCGGAGGATCCCCGTGCGGTCCTTGAAGTGGTAGTAGATCAGCGCGGTGGACACGCCCGCCTCGGCCGCGAGCTCCTCCACCCGCAGTCCGCGCACCCCGCGCCGCGCGATCACCCGCGCCGCTGCTTCCATGATCGACGTTTTACGACTGGCCACGATCCACCACCCTACCGGCGGTGCCGGCGCCGGCCGGGCCACCTGCCGGAACGCCGGTCGGCGACCGGGGCCGGCCGCCCCGACCGACTGTGACGCAGGTCACGCCGAACGCAGAACCCGGACGCCGCGGCGGGCGTCTGGCTGGTGTGAGATCACGCAGGAGAACACTGGACGAGCTCGACGAGGAGCGCCTCCTCAGGCTGGTGGCCAGGGGTGACCGCGCGGCGTTCGACGAGCTGTACCGGCGCACCTCGCCGTGGCTGGCGGTGCGGTTGCGCCGCCGCTGCGCCGACGAGCAGATCGTCGCCGAGGTCATGCAGGAGACCTACCTGGCCGTGTGGCGCGCCGCCGGCGCGTTCGCCGGCAGCGCCGTGGGCGGGACGGCCGTCGGATGGCTGTGGACGATCGCGGCACGCCGCCTCGTCGACGCCTTCCGGCGCCGCGCCCACCACGCGGAGCCGCCCGCGGCCGCCGCCGAACGGACGGTGGTGCCCGCGGCGGAGGAGGAGGCCCTCGCCGGCACCGTCGGCGGGGACGTCGGCGACGCCCTGCGGCGACTGGCGCCGGAACTCCGGGAGGTCCTGCAGGCCACCGTGCTCGACGGGCTCTCCGTCCGGGAGACCGCCGTCCTGCTCAGACTGCCCGAAGGCACGGTCAAGACCCGTGCCCGCCGGGCCCGGATCGCGATGCGGGAGGCATTGGCATGACCGGGGAACACGCGTCGAGGCGGCTGATCGACGACTACGCGCGCGGAGACGTGGCGATGGCCGCGGACACGGTGTGGGCACTGGAAGCCCACCTGGAGTCCTGCGCGCCCTGCCGGAGCCGGCTGGCGGCCTCCGTCGCCGTCGAGGCGCCCGACGTCGCCGCGCTCCTCGACACCGTCCGGGCCGGCCTGGAACCCCGGCTGGACGCGGCGGTCCCGGTGGCCTCGCGGCGGCACCGTCCGCGGTGGGTGTCGTCCTGGCTGACACCGGTCATGACCCCGTGGCTGGCCATGACCGCCGTCGTCACCCTGGCGGCGCTGCTGCTGGACGCGCTCGCACCGGCGGACGTCTTCGGCGCCTCCTCGCCGGTGTCGCTGATCGCGCCGGTGCTGCCGCTGTGCGGTGTCGCCGCGTCCTGGTCGGCAGGCCTGGACCCGGCCCACGAACTGACCGCCTCGACCGCCCGGGCCGGCCTGCCCCTGCTGCTCAGGCGCACCACCTCGGTCCTCGTGGTGGTCCTGCCCGCGCTCCTGCTGGGGGGATGGCTGACCGGGGCCACGACGGTCGCGCAGTGGCTGCTGCCCTCCCTCGCCTTCACCTCCACCGCCCTGGCGCTGGGCAGCGTGGTCGGCGTGACCCGTGCCGCCGCCGGCCTGGTGGCCGGGTGGGGTGTCGCCGTCGTGGTGCCCGTGTCGGTCGTCGGCCGGGTCCCCTCCTTCCTCCAACTGGCCCTGCAGCCGGACTGGCTGCCCGCGTGGGCGCTGCTCCTGGCGCTCGGTGCCGGCGCCGTGATCGCCCGCAGGAACGCGTACTCGACGCTGTGAAACCCCTGTCCACCATCGAAAGGAACCACCGCATGACACGCATGACGAGCGTGGCCGACACCGCGCCGAAGACCTACGCCTGGGAGATCCGGGCCGCCGGCCTGAGGGTGCGGGTCGGCCGGAAGAAGATGGCCGTCGACGGCCTCGACCTCTCCCTCGGCATCGGCGCCCACGGCCTCCTGGGGCCCAACGGGGCGGGCAAGACCACCCTGATCCGGACGCTGGCCACGGTGCTGCGCCCCACCGAGGGCGAACTGGAACTGCTCGGCGCCCCCTTGGGCGGGATGGGCGACCAGCGGGCCCTGCGCCGCCGGATCGGCTACCTCCCGCAGGACTTCGGCTACTACAAGCGGTTCACGGTGCGCGAGTTCGTCGAGTACATGGCCTGGCTGAAGGAGGTCCCGAAGGCGGACGTCCCCGGGGCCGTCCAACGGGCCGTGGAACGGGTCGGGCTGGCGGACCGCGCCGACCACCGGATGAAGACCCTGTCCGGCGGCATGGTGCGCCGGGCCGGCATCGCCCAGGCAATCGTCAACGACCCGGCGGTGCTGCTGCTCGACGAGCCGACGGCCGGCCTGGACCCGGCGCAGCGGCTGCGCTTCCGCGAACTGCTCCAGGAACTGGGCCGCGACACCTGCGTGGTGGTCTCCACCCACCTGGTCGAGGACGTCGCGGCCGCCTGCTCCGACGTGGTGCTCTTCGCCGACGGCCGCCTCGTCTTCCAGGGCACACCGGAGGACCTGGCCGCGGCCGGCGGCCCCGAGCACCCGGGCGACAGCCCCCTGGAACGCGGCTACTCGGCCCTGCTGCGCGACTCCGGCCGGCAGGGGGGAGCCTGGTGAACGGACGTGTCCTGCGCACCGAGCTGAAGCGCTCGGCCGCCCCGTGGGCCGGAGCCGTCGTCCTGGCCGGCAGCCTGGCGGTCCTCTTCCTGATCGACGGCATCTGGTGGAGGGGCACCGCGGGGTGGACGGCCCAGTGGACCACCATGGCCATGTGGACCCGCTACCTGCTGGTCTTCTGGCTGCCGCTCGTGGTCGGCATCGGGGCGGTGTACGGGCTGCGTGAACCCCGCTCGCGGATGACCGAACTGCTGACGACCACACCGCTGCCGGCCTGGCGCCGCGCGGCGCTGCCGGCCGGTGCGCTCGCGCTCGCGCTGGCGGTGGGCTTCGGCCTCCTCGTCGTGGTGGGCGGAGCGCAGGTGGCGTTCGGCCCGACCACCTACGCGGGCCTCGGCTGGCTGCCGATCTCGCTGGTGGCGGTCCTGGGCCTCGTCGCGGCCGCCGTGTTCGCCATGGGAGCGGCCCGGGCGCTGCCCTCCGTCCTCACCCCGCCGGCCCTGGTGGTGGCCTGCCTCGTGGCGACGAACCTGCTGCGGGTGGGGATCGAAGGGGTGGTGCCGGAGAGCAGGACGTCGAACCGGCTCGGCCTGCTGTCCCCGGTGACCGCGGACCCGCGGCAGATGCTGCTGACCCTCTCCGGCTCCGTCCACCTCGGCCAGACGATCTGGCTGCTCGGACTGCTCGCCACCGGCTTCGCGCTGCTGGCGGCCGCCACCCGGCGGGCCCGGCTGCTGGCGACGGCTCCCGCCCTGGGCTGCGCGGCCGTGGCCCTGCTGATCCTGCCGGCCGCCGCGCGTGACGCCTACGTCGTCGACCGGGCCGCCGCCGCCCCGGCCTGCGACGGACCGGTGTGCGTGACGGAGGCGAGCCGGTCGCACCTGGCCGAGCTCGCGCCGCGCGGCCGGGAGGCGCTGAGCGTGCTGCACGACGTCCTCGGCGACCGGGCGCCGACCTCGGTACGGGAGGACACCTCGCTGCGCGCCCTCGGCGATCCCCGCGTACTCCCCGCCGACGCGGTGCTCGTCGACTTCGACGAGCAGCTGTTCATCGACGCGAGCGGCGAGGGCCTGACCCGTGCGCTGGTCGCCCAGGGACTGGCGCCGAGCTGCCACGCCCGCACCGCCCGGGAGGGCGGGGGACAGGACGACGTCGCCCTCCAGAGCATCGCCGTGAGCTGGGCCCTCGGCGACCCCGACCTCCGGCCGATGGCGGAGAGGGCCGCCGACGAGTACTCGCGCAGGACCTGGGCGGCCGCCGACGCCGCCTGGCGGGAGCTGAACGGGCTGGCGCCGGCCGAGCAGCGCTCGTGGATCGCCGAGCTGCGCACTGCGGCCCTCTCCTGCACGGCGAGGCTGCGCGAGGTGCCGACGGGGGGTGCGGCGCGGTGAGGTGGCTGCTGCTGTACGCGCGTTCACGACAGGTGCCCACGTCGGCCGCCGCCGTCGCCCTCGTCGCGTCGGCGGTGTGGGCCCTCACCCGGGGAGACGGTACGGGCGCGAGGGAGGTGATGGACCCGACCGCGTTCTTCGTGCTCGCCGCGGGCGTCGCGGCCGGCTCCGTCGGGTTCGGTGGGCAGGACCTCGCGCTGGACCGGACGGCCGCGATCCGGTGGGCGCCCCGCAGGGCGGCGCACGCCGTGCTGGTCGGCGCGGTCGCCGGGGCCGCGCTGCTGGCGGTGCAGGCGGTGGGCCCGACGTTCGCTCCCACCGAGGTCGTCGTCCGGGACAGCGCGGGCCTGGTCGGCCTGGCCGCGCTCGGCGCGGCGCTCTGCGGGGCGCAGCTCGCCTGGACGCTGCCGACCGGCTGGCTCGCGTTCACCGTCCTCGTCCCTCCGCTGCCGCCCACCACCGTGGGGAAGGCGGTCGGTTGGATGACGTATCCCGCCGGCACGGCGGCGTCCACCTGGGCCGCGGTGGCGCTGCTGGTGGTCGGCGGCGCGCTGTACGCCGTGGCCGGTCCGAGGCGGTAGGCCCCTCCCGGCCGGCCCTGGCGCTCGCTGCCCGCTCGGCCACCCGCCGGAGCGGGCGGCCGGGGAGGCCGGGACAGCGGGCTGACCCGGCCTCCCCGGCCGGAGGGCGCTACCCGAGGTGGGCGCGGTAGGCGCTGACCCAGGCGCCGATGCTGTTGTACCCGGTGCGGTCGATGGTGATCGACCCCCCGGTGCAGTCGTAGTTGTCCCACAGCTCCACCCAGTCACCCCCCTCGGTACGGGCGGAGCGGATCTGGTCGTTCCAGTTGTCCCCGACGTAGGTGCACGCCCCGTCGTTGCCGGAGAACCAGCGGTCCGCGCCCGAGAAACCGGTGTCGTTGAAGGCGTGGAAGCTGGGCTGGCGGGCGAGCGGGGCGGTGCCGGCGGTGTGGGTGGTGGAGGGGGCGAGGGGCTGGGCGGAGGAGGTGGGGACGACGACCACGGTGGCGGTGAGGACCGCGGCCGTGAGCAGGAGCCTGCGAACGACGGACATGGCGTCTCCTTCGGTAGCGCACTTCCGGGTGAACGGAGCCGTGGGAGGGGCGGAGTCGGCGCCGGTGCTTCGGCTTCGTCGGCCCGTTCCCTCGGCGGGAGTTCAGAATTTCACGCCGTGGCGGCGGGTAGCTGTGTGTACGAAGAAATGGCGGGAACGGGCATCGGGCCCCCGGCTCGGGTTCGAGTACGGATTCGACAGCGGGGGAACTCACCGGAACGGTGAGCAGGGTGAGGCGCCTGGGTCCGGGGGAGACGACCGCCTGTTCGACGAGGGGTGGTCCTTGTCGGTGTCCCCGCGGACACCAGGTCGATTCCCACCCGCCGGATCCGGCCGTCCCGGACCGGTCGCCGACCCGGGGCGAAGCACCGTCCATCGCCCATTTGCCGTACGGCAACGCACAGTTGGTGATATCGCTTGTCGGAGCACGGACAACAGGGCGCGAGCGAGAAGGAGCACCTCTTGACGACTCACCACGGGCGCGGCGCACACGTACGGACGCTGTCGGCCCTGACGGCGACGCTGTGCGGGATCGTCGGGGCCACCACGATCGGCACCACCCCGGCCGCGGCCGCCGACCAGCGCCACCCCGTCTACGCCATCGCCCACCGGGTCGACACCCTGGACGGCGTGGACGCCGCGATCAACCACGGTGCCAACGCCATCGAGATCGACGTCTGCGCCTGGTGGAACCCCAACGAGTGGCGCGCCTACCACGACTGCTCCTCGGCCGGCGAGAACCGGCTCGGCCCCAGCTTCGACAGCATGCTCGACCGCATCGTCTCGAACGCCGACGCGGGCCGCCGGCTGTCGTTGGTCTGGCTGGACATCAAGGACCCCAACTACTGCGGCGAGGAGCCCAACCGCACCTGCAGCGTCGCCGGACTGCGCGACAAGGCCCAACGGCTGACGGCCGCCGGCATCCAGGTGCTCTACGGCTTCTACGAGTACCACGGCGGCAGCACCCCGGACGTCAACGGCCGCGGCTGGAAGAGCCTGGAGGGCAAGCTCGGCCCGCTGGAGGGCATCACCACCACCGGCACCCGCGACCAGGTGCAGAGCGCCTTCGCCAAGTCCGGCGCCGGATTCCCCAACGGCCGCCGGGCCATGGACTACGGGGACAGCGACATCACCAAGGGCTTCGGCAACTGCACGGAGGCCACCTACAACACCTGTGCGGAGCTGAAGAAGGGAGCGGCCGACCGGGCCGCCGGACGGCTCGCGGCCACCCTCTCCTGGACGACCACCTACAACGACCCGTGGTACGTCGACAAGCTGCTCGGCGACGCCCAGGTGGACGGCATCATCGCCGGCTACGGCGCCTTCACCGGCGTCCGCGAGTACGACAACAGCTGGCAGTGCGCCAATGCCGTCAACCTCGTCCGGGACTGGGTGAACCGCCACAGCGGGACCCACCGCATGGCCGCCGCCGGCGACCGCCTCTTCAGGTAGTCGGTAGTCGTTTCGCACGCCCCGGCGCCGCCCGGTCGGCGGCACCGGGGCGTGACGTGGGCGTTTGTCTCGGGGGCCGAGGAGGAGTACTGTCTCCCAGTCGCTCGACTGGGAGCACCGGACACGCAACGGCGCGGACGGTCCCGGGGCGGCCAATCCTCTGAAACGCCATTTCCCGGCTCGGGCCGGGGCGAATCCGCCATGTGCGGCTGCGGCCCGGTCTGTATGTGGCATGTTCGTTTTATTGGATTGCGGCCGGATTCGCTTTCGGAAGCGGAGATCGGCTACTGTTTGAAACGTCGGACAGGGCGCCAAGCGCTGGAAGACACCGGCAAGTCGGAAGCGAAAAGCCCCGGTCAACGGAGCGGAAAGCGTCTGGTAAGCTGGAAACACGAAAGAACGAAGCCCGGAGGGTCCGCTGGAAGGCGGTCCGAAGGAAGCGTCCGTTCCTTGAGAACTCAACAGCGTGCCAAA